>CAMKSY010000242.1 GCA_946415545.1 uncultured Pelosinus sp.
TATTGAATTGAATGTAAAAATATGGTAAAATAAATTAAAAATGTAATAAAATGGTATAAAATACAATTCGATGATAAATGTTCCCTAACAAATAAAAGTTATTGTGTCGAAATGAAGAAGGGGCGCAAAACGGAACAAGCTTGTTAACACTAGGTCACTGAGACTTTGCATAAGAATATTCGACAAAACAGGCTGTTTTCCTTAGAATTATGTCGCAATTTTACGAAAAGATCTTAGTCTAATTTAGCAGGACTTACAATTATTTACAAGAATATTAAGTATCACTTTAATAAATAGGAAGGTAAGGAGAGGGCAGAATATGTACTTAGCGGCAACTTCGCAAAATAGATTAGTACATTTAGTAAAAGAAGATGAATATAAAGAATATTTTGAGTCGACAACAAATGGGATTATACATCTTGATCGAGAAATGCGCATAAAAAGTCTGAATCGCGAGGCAGAACGAATCGGAGGAGTGGATCATTCTGTTGTAATCGGAAAACGAGCGGAATTAATTTTTAGAAAATATGGTGAGCAGTTCTTAAAAATTTTTGATGTTTCAGAATATGAGGATATTAAGACTGCTAATATTAGCTTAAAAATGAATGATCAAATTATTTATCTTCATATTGATGCATTGCGGCTGGTTGATTCTTTGGGAGAATTCAATGGTATGATCGTGATATTACAGGATGTATCTGCTGTCAGGGCTGCCATAAAGCAAATACAGACCACACAAATGCTAGTGTCGTTAGGGGAATTAGCAGCTGGTGTGGCCCATCATGTACGAACCCCCTTAACTACGATTAGTGGGTATTTGCAGGTTATGTTAGGACGTATTGATGATGATAAGTATACTGTGCGCCGCGATATATTAGAAACTTTATTGGGTGAAGTGTCTTATATCAATGATGTAGTAAAAGAATTAATTCTTTTTGCAAAACCACCAGTGCAAAAAGAACCGGGTGTTGACCTAAATCGTTTGTTGGAAGAGGCATTATTGCTAAGTTTTAAGGAGTTAGGCGGTGAAAAGATCAATATAACTAAGGAATTAATTAAGAACCTTCCTGTTATCACAGCAGATAAAAATCTTATTAAGCAAGCGATAATGAATATTATGCAAAATGCTATAGAATCCATGGATGGAGAAGGGGTACTAAGTATAAAATCATGGATGAATGCGGAGCTTAGCATGCTGGTACTTGCTATAAATGATACTGGTGCAGGAATAACACCAGAAATATTGTCACGTATATTTGAACCTTTTTATACAACTAAATTGGATCGAGTTGGCCTGGGGTTGCCTATTGCCAATCGTATAATTGCAGAACATGGAGGTTTTGTTAATATTAGTGCAGGTGAAAAAGGCGGTACGAAGGTACATATTTATCTGCCAATTGTTGATGATTGTACTAATCGTTTAGCGGTAGTGCATCAACAAATCTTAAACTTACAGTAAAAGTAATTCTCCTTAAGTTAGGATAGGGAAATTTATATATCCTGTCATATGCACAGAACATCCTTCATATATGTTTAGTGTTCTTTAATTTTTGACAAAGAAGGGATGTCTGTGTTTTGTTTTTCAAGGATCGTAATCAGCATATCTATTCTATTCAGTTTTACCTTGCTGCCTATTAGTGCTGCGGCGCAGCAAAATAATCTACCTCATATTGTTATTAATTTGCCAAGCCGCACGTTGCAATTGTATTATGGTAATACAATGAACAAAGAATATTATGTAGCAATTGGTAAGCCTTCTACACCAACTCCCATGGGGAATTTTTATATTGTCAACATGGAACGTGATCCCGTTTGGATCCCTCCCGGACGTAATTATGTTGTAATGTCGGGACCTGATAATCCCTTGGGGTATCGTTGGATGGAGTTTTTACCTTTATATGGAATACATGGAACCAATGCTCCTTGGACAATCGGCATGGCAGTATCAAATGGCTGCGTGCGGATGCGAGAGGAGGAAGCAGAAGAATTATTTGAAATTGTTTCGAATGGTACGCCAGTAACAATAACCTATGAGCGGATTAAAATTGATATTGGAAAAAGAGGGGAAGCATCAATTGGGATTTATCCGGACGTTTATGGATATAATACTATTACTTTAGCTGATGTGAATGCAAAGCTAGCTGAATATGGGTATATGGGATTTGTAAATGAAGATTTTTTATTAGCGATTCTAAGTGAAGAGAGTGGTAAGCAAGTAGCGTTTGCCAAGGAGCAGAATATAAGAATAAATCATACTCAATTAGAGCAGAAAGGAATATTGGTTGGCAACTCCGCTTATCTGCCAGTTTGGGCTGTTGCTTCAGCCTGTAAAAGTGGCTTTATATGGGATGACAAAAAAAAGTTGATTTGGAAAGATAATATTGCATATCAAGGCCTGATTAAAAATGATATTATTTATAGTAAAATAGAAAATATTGAAAAGTTATTTAGCTTACGGAAAGATTTTCAAGAAAATGATGAATTAGTGCTTAATAATGATTGGTAGCGTTAGTAGACTGCTGATAAAAGCAGCTTATTTAGCATAAGATAGAAAAAGGATGCCGGGATAGATTTCCTTCTATTCCAGCATTTTTTTTAATAAAAGAATAGGAAATATAAAGGGATTTTGCAATTGCATAGCTAAGTATATAAAGTTGAAAATTATTAATTAAGGTGGTAAGCATATGCCTGAGAAGTTTATAATCATCGATGGAAGCAGCTTGGTACATAGGGCGTTTTACGCTTTGCCTCCATTAACTACAAGTAACGGACAATATACGAATGCAGTGTATGGTTTTACAACTATGCTGGTAAAATTATTTAGTGAGTTAAAGCCAGATTATATGGTTGTAGCTTTTGATAAAGGAAAAATTACTTTTCGTAATGATGTATATCCTGAATATAAAGCACAGCGTAAGTCTACACCAAGAGAATTATCGGAACAATTTCCATTAACGAAAGAAGTACTGACAGCATTAGGAATTAGAGAATTAGAAGAAGCCGGATATGAGGGCGATGATATTATTGGTACTCTAGCGGCTAAAGCAGGACAAGCAGGGCATGAAGTGATCATTGTTACTGGTGATCGTGACGCCTTGCAACTGATTAATTCTCATACTAAAGTGATGCTAACCAAAAAAGGTATATCCGATATGGACATTTTTGATAAAGATACTTTTTTTGCTAAATATAACGTGAATCCACGGCAACAAATTGATCTCAAAGGCTTAATGGGGGATGCTTCGGACAACATTCCTGGCGTTCCAGGGGTCGGGGAAAAAACAGCTATAAAGTTAATAGCCGAATATGGCTCTATCGAAAGTGTCTTAGAGAATATTGAAAATATATCAGGCAAAAAACTTCAGGAAAACTTACGTAACAATAAAGAAATTGCCTTGTTGTCAAAACAATTAGCGACTATTAAATGTGATATGTCCATCGAATTTGAGAAGTATGATTTTAGAATCCATCCTAATTTTGAAAAAATGAAAGAACTCTTTGCTAGATTTGAGTTTAAAAGTCTTCTGGAGCGAGTACACAGTATTTTCCCTGGGCATGAGCAAGAGGAAAAAATAGAGGTAGAACCGCTGCCTCATGTTGATGAGATAACCAATGCTGCTGAGGTGGCAAGTTTAATTACACAGATAAGAAAATCTGGGATTTTAGAATTTTATCCAATCATTACAGGAGATTTACCGACTGTCCGTGTGGGGGGGGTATCAATTATCCTGGAAGGGAAAATTAAATATATATCCAATGAAACGGCAGGGTGGCGAGAATTTTTGACGTTGTTTCCAGATGCAGCGATTATGAAAGTTACTCACGATGCTAAGAAAATGTACCATGCATGTGCGAGTATGTGTACTTCCTTAGGCGGACTTGTTTTTGACACGATATTAGCAGCATATCTTTTGGAACCCACTGCAAATGACTATTCTCTTGGGATACTGAAAGAAAAATACCTTGGAAAATCTAGTACGATTCAATGGCGAAAAATGTCTCAAGAACCTGTTTTTGCTGTATGGGCGATTGAGATCATACATGATATTTATCCTATATTAAAACAAGGCTTAATTGATAATAAACTAATTCATTTATTTAACGAAATAGAAATTCCTTTAGTTGAAGTTTTAGCCATAGTAGAAAATTACGGAATTAAAGTAGATCGTGAATATTTGCAAATTATGTCAGTGGAAATTGGGGCAAAGATTGAGTTATTATTAACTAAAATTTATCAATGCGCAGGTGAAACATTCAATGTGAACTCTCCTAAGCAGTTAGGAGTCATTCTGTTTGAAAAACTAAATCTGCCTGTTGTGAAAAAAACCAAAACTGGATACTCTACTGACGCAGAGGTATTGGAAAAACTGGCAGGTCAACATGCTATTGTAGATACGATTTTAGAATATCGAATGTTAGCCAAACTTAAATCGACCTATTTGGATGGAATGGTTGATCTGATTTCTCCTGCAACAGGTCGTATACATACTACCTTCAATCAAATGGTAACGGCTACAGGCAGACTTAGCAGTTCTGAACCCAATTTGCAGAATATCCCTATACGTACTGAAATCGGTAAAAAAATTCGAGAGCTGTTTATACCTGGTGCAGGGTATGATTATCTGATGTCGGTTGATTATTCTCAAATTGAGCTGAGAGTATTAGCTGATATGTCAGGTGATGCTAATCTCATTGAATCCTTTGCCAAGGAACAAGATGTTCATACTCGTACTGCGGCAGAGGTATTTGAAGTTCCGATGGAAGAAGTTACTTCGGAACTGCGATCAAGAGCAAAGGCAGTAAATTTTGGTATTGTCTATGGTATCAGTGACTATGGTTTATCACGTGATACAGGTGTCAGTCGCAAAGAGGCAAGCCGATATATAGAAAATTATTTTGCTAAATATAATGGCGTAAAAACCTTTATGGACAGATCGGTTGGTGCAGCTCATCAACAGGGATATGTTACTACTTTGCTTGGACGTCGTCGCTATTTGCCTGATATTAATAGCAAAAATTTTAATCAGCGCTCATTTGCGGAGCGTACAGCCATGAATACCCCCATTCAAGGGACGGCTGCTGATATTATAAAAAAAGCAATGGTTGATGTATATCGGGCATTGCAAAAAGAAAAATTGCAAAGCCGTATTCTATTGCAAGTACATGATGAATTGGTATTAGAAGTACCTCATGGTGAAGTAGAGCAAGTCTCTAAAATAGTTAAAGAAGCAATGGAGCAAAGTGTTGCATTAAAAGTTCCATTAGTCGTGGATGTAAAAATCGGGAAGAATTGGGCAGATGCGAAATAACATCAATGACATGAACTAGGAGGTCAAGCATGCCAGAAATGCCAGAAGTGGAAATCATTCGACGAAGCCTGATTGATAAAATTTCAGGACGTACAATTGTAGAAGTTGAGTTTTTATTGGCGCGGTTGGTGAAATGGCCCTCATCTGCAGAGTTTCAAGCTGTATTAACAAATAGAAAAATTGAGACTATCGCCAGACGAGGTAAATATTTATTATTCCATTTAGATGATAAGCAGGTTCTGGTAATACACCTTCGTATGACAGGGCGGTTACAATATATTACGATGGATGGAGAAAAAGACAAGTTTACCCGCATTCTATTCAAATTAGATAATGGTGATGTGTTGGTATATGCGGATACTCGTACATTGGGGACTTTGTACTTGATGCCCTTTGATGAATTATGGAGAATTGCTGGTCTTTTTACTATGGGCCCAGAACCGCTAACTCCTGAATTCTCGTTACATTATTTAACGGGAATGCTAAAGAAACACCACGGAAAAATTAAAGCGATCTTATTGAATCAAAAATATATTGGCGGATTAGGTAATATCTATGTGGACGAATGCATGGCGATTGCTGGTATTCATCCAGAGCGCATCGCGAGCAGTCTGAGTGAAAATGAAAATGAAAAATTATATCATGCGATTAATAAAGTAATTGCAGATGGTATTAAGCATGGAGGAACAACCTTCCGTGATTACCGTGATGGTGATGGGAAACGTGGCAGTCATCAGTATCACCTTAATGTATATGGGCGTAAAGATGAGCCGTGCCTTTTTTGCGGCACACCAATCCATCGTAAAGAGGTGGCGGGCCGTGGAACTCATTTTTGTCCTAAGTGTCAAAAATAAGCACACTGATTTGTGGGGGGATGCTTCATGTATGTGATTGGTCTGACTGGTGGAATTGCAAGTGGCAAAAGCACGGTAAGTTCCATGCTGGAGAATTTGGGAGCTTACATTATTGATACAGATAAGATAGCTCGTGAAGTGGTTATGCCTAAGCAGCCTGCTCTGCTTGCGATTATCGATCACTTTGGTGATAAAATTATGCTGCAGGATGGAAATGTAAATCGAAAAATGTTAGGAGATATTATCTTTCAAAATCCTAAGGAACGTTCTTGCTTGGAGAAAATGATTCATCCCTATATTGAAGCAGAAGT
>CAMKSY010000243.1 GCA_946415545.1 uncultured Pelosinus sp.
GCTTTGGCTCCCGCTTTTATTAATTTCTCTTTTGTTGTATTTTTCATATTCAAATAATAGACCAGTCGTCTTGGAAAGTCAAATATTTTTTTTAGAATTCTATTAGACTTTTCTAGTTAAGGTTAGTATGATATATAAGTAAGTTCTGCCATACTAACACAAGCCCTCACTATTCTTATCATTGTGAGCAGAGTAAAGCAATCTTTTGACAAGGGAAGGATTGCTTCGCTGTGCTCGCAAAACAGATAAAGAGGAACCGTGCCCTCTGTGATTAAAAACCTTTCGTATTCTTTACAACAACTACATAAGGATGTGAAAAAATGAATTGGGAAAATCTACCGATTTTGATCATTTTGTGTTTATCCGTTATTGGTAATAACCATTCTGTGTCAATTGCCGCACTCATACTGCTTTTAATAAAGCTGTTAGGATTTCACGCTTGGTTTCCTTATATTGAAGATCATGGCATTACAATTGGCATTACTATTTTAACTCTGGCAGTACTAACGCCTATTGCTCAAGGGCGCATATCCACCGTCGGTATCTTAGAAGCATTTAAGACCCCCATTGGCTTAGTGGCCATTTTGGTTGGTATTTTCGTCGCCTGGACGGCCGCCCAAGGTGTATTTTTTATGAAAGAATCGCCAGAGGCAGTAACGGCCTTGGTTGTTGGTACCATTGTGGGAGTATGCTTTTTCCAAGGACTGGCAGTCGGTCCTCTAATTGCAGGTGGAATGGTATCTTTGATTGTCAGTGCTATAGGACTTTTTAAAAATTAAAAAATGCAAAAGCCCACGCCGCTGCTGCGGACTGGGCTTTTGCATTTTTTTACATTAGTCTACATATCTTTTGCAGGAATTGGTCCTCTAGAGATTGCAATTCTACCTGTACGAACAATTTCAAGAATACCAAAATCAGTCAATACTTCACATAAAGCATCAATTTTAGATTCTTCACCAGATAGCTCCACAACTAAGGTTTCCCTATTTACATCTACAATTTTAGCACGAAAAATTTCTACAACATCAACAAGATCGGATCGATTAACTTTGTTGGCACGAACTTTAATGAGAGCCAGCTCACGCTGAATGGAATCTACATATGTGATATTTGCAATCTTAATTACATTAACAAGTTTTGACAATTGATTAACTACCTGCTCTAATTCAAATTCATCCTCCACCTCAACACCAATAGTGATTCGTGTTGTATCAACTTCCTCAGTAGGTCCTGCAGCTATACTTTCAATATTGAAAGCACGACGGCTAATGAGCCCCGATATATGAGTTAATACTCCTGGCCGATTCTCCACTAAAACAGCTAACGTATATTTCATCCGATTATCCCCCTTAAGACCATCTGATCCAGCCGTCCTCCTGGCGCAACCATTGGCAGAACATCTTCAGTTTCTGGCAGCAGGATATCAACCAGTACCGGGCCATCCATCTTCAATGCTTTTTCGAGTACAATGTCTAACTCCTCGGGCTTGGTTACTCTAAGACCCGTAACCCCCATGGCCTCAGCAAGCTTTACAAAATCGGTACACCCCTTCGTACTGGAATGAGAATATCGCTTACCATAAAACATCCGCTGCCACTGGTTCACCATACCAAGCACCTGATTATTCATAACGATAATTTTTATTGGTAATCCATTATCAGCAATGGTTGACAGTTCTTGACAATTCATCATAATGCTGCCATCACCAGTAAATAATACAACGTTCTTTTCCGGTAAGGTTATCTGCGCCCCAATCGCAGCTGGCAAGCCATATCCCATTGTTCCGAGTCCACCAGAGGTCAAGAAAGAACGCTGTGTATTAAAGCTGTAAGATTGTGCAGTCCACATCTGATGCTGACCAACATCTGTTACAATGATGGCTTCACCTTGAGTAAGCTCACTGACCTTCTCAATCACGGTTTGAGGCCTGATTCCCCCGACAGGCAAACTTGATACCAAAGGCTTTTCCCGCTTCCATTCCTGTACTAATTCTACCCATTCTGCTTTTGCCCACGGCTTTTCCATTACACTGTGCTCCGCTATTTTTTCACATAAAAGAGGCAATGACCAGCGCAAATCTCCTATTACTTTTAAATCAGCACGGACATTCTTGTTTACCTCAGCTGGATCAATATCAAAATGTATAATCGTTGCATTAGGAGCAAAATTCTGAACCAAGCTAGTGACGCGATCATCGAAACGAACTCCAATTCCCATTAGAAGATCACAGTCCATTGTCGCCATATTGGCAGCATAAGTTCCATGCATCCCCACCATTCCTAAATGTTCAGGTACATCACTGGGAATACAGCCTAACCCCATTAAGCTTGCTATGACTGGAATACCAGTTAGGTTGATTAATTTGCGCATCTCTTCTGATGTGCCTGAAAGATTAACGCCGCCACCTACAAACACTATGGGTTTTTCTGCTTTTTCTAAGGCATCAATTACTAAATCAATCTGATTAGGATCACCAGCAAATAAAGAGCGATATCCTCTAAGACAGACAGTCTCAGGATATACAAAATCCAGCGTATCATTAAAAACATCTTTAGAAATATCGATCAATACTGGTCCTGGCCGTCCGGTACGGGCAATATAAAAGGCTTCTTTCATCACGCAAGGCAAATCCTGAATTTTTTTTACTAAATAATTATGTTTGGTAATAGGAGTAGTGATACCACAAATATCCGCTTCTTGAAAAGAATCCTTACCAATTAAAGACACTCCTACCTGACCAGTAATCGCTACCAGGGGAATCGAATCCATATACGCTGTTGCAATACCAGTAACCAAATTGGTTCCTCCCGGACCAGAGGTAGCAAAGCATACACCTGTTTTACCCGTCGCTCGAGCATATCCATCTGCAGCATGCACCGCTCCTTGTTCATGGCGAGTTAAAATATGGGGAAAATCAGTTTTAAATAATGCATCATAAAGAGTTAATACAGCTCCTCCAGGATAACCAAATACAATATCCACCTCTTCCGCCTTCAAACATTCGATTACAACTTCCGCTCCTAACATTTTCAAAGTAAATTCCTCCTTATTTTCTTAATAAGAATTTAAAAATTACATCATTTTTTTTCTTCCACTAAAATCATATTCAGTCTAATATCGTAAAGAAAATACTATGAATTCTATAAACCAGAGTAAAATAAAAGACCTCCGTCCCTTATAAAGGGACGGAGGTTAATCCGCGATACCACCCAAATTATTATGGTATATACCATAATATCTCATAGGTACGAAGCATAAATACTCTATACCTCGCCGCAATAACGGGCGGCAATTCCTCTAAAAGAGGCCCGGCGCAGCTTACTCATTTTTCAGCCCGCAACTCGTGGATGATTTTCATTGTATTTCATATTACTGGCTTACACCCTCTCCAGCTCGCTGTGAATAATACCAATACAATTACTCTTCCATTCATCGTCATTATAGTCTTCTTTTTGATTATAATACAAAAAAATCTCCACACTGTCAACAACATTCTTTATGAAATGGACGTTAAATTACAATAATCTATAATCGATTCATTTTTACCCTTCTAATTCCATTTATATTACAGCAGTTTTTCATGCTCAAATACCTTACGCAAAAAGGTAACCGGCATATTTCCCGCCTTCAGATACATACTGTGAAATACCTTATCTAACTCGAATCCCTCTAGTTTGCCTTTCTGCGCTTTGACCATATCTGTCTTTAATTCCCACACCAATTTATTGCCTGTTAGGTAACAAAGAGGGTAGCCTCTTTCTTGAGAGTACCAATTTAATTCCGCCTGTACTCTGCCTCCCACAAATCCAGTCACTTTTTGCAGCAGCTTACCAGCATTGATAAAAGGATCATCAGAAGTTACATCCACATCAATACCTACATCTAAATATTTTATATCTCCTGTCATGAAGTATAAATCAATTGCCACTCGCGCACCAATTCTGGAAATATCCCTTTTCGCACAAAAGCGGGCCTCATCGGTTAGTTCACCCATATACCCAATATCCAGCATATAATCTTCCAGCATCGTAGTCCAGCCTTCTGCATGCTCCAGCGCATCAAAATGCCGTCGCACTACGGATGGATGGTTCGCTGCGGTAGCAAGCTGTAAATGATGTCCAGGAATCCCTTCATGGATCATCATCGAAGGGATGGACAATTCCGTATGTTCATCTAATAACTCTTGACTCAGTGTAAGGTAAATTACACTCGTCTTTGTACCAGGGCGAAAAGGCGGTGGAGAAACCATAGCCCCAGCTGGAATGGAAGGTGCCATAAAAGCAGGGGTCTGCATAATCAGCATATCCTGTCCTTCCTCTATAGGAAACAGTTCTTTTTCCTGGAGATACTTGATAATCTTATTCTTTTCTTCTTTATATCGTAAAAGAATATCGGAGAAGGAATCGTTCTGGTTACGCTTTACCTGATATCGCTGATTCAAAAAAGTATGTAATTCTTCCAAGGTAGCATTTTCTGGCAGGCTGTATTTATCAATTAGCTTTCTACCCAATAATTCCAGTTCTTTTCCGGTATCCTGTAAGAACTGGACAGCCATTGTATGTAATTCTTCCAAGGATTTATCAATGCCTCGTAATGCTATACATGTTTTAGCCTGTTCTGCTCCAATAAAGAAATTGGTGGTTGTAGGCATTGCCTTGAGTTTAGCTATATATTTCTCTAAAGCATCATTAGCTTGCTCTTTTGCAGCTGCCAGCCTTTCTAACTGATTATATTTCTCACTCCTTGCCCAATTATAAAGAGTCTCAAAGAATTCTGGCAATCCATTTACTTTTTCAATATCCATGCTAACCCAGCGCTCAACAGGCGTATCTAGCCTCAAAAGCAACTGCTCCAGGTATTGAGGTACTTTCTCCAGGCGAGCCGTAATATGATCCATTCTTTCGTGAGAAGGACGAGGATCATTGATGAACAGCAAAAATATACCATCACTGATATCGGCACCTGCAGTAGGTTTCTGCTGCAGCTGGGTTTTACCATTAAATCGATACGTGAAACTATCTATGGCAAATTCAACGGCTAAAGCCGCCAAATCTAAATCGAGGATTTGATTAAATTCCAATACCCCTTTAGGAAAGCTTATAATATCTGCTAATAATTTCTTGCCTGCTGTAATACGTAGTGCAGCGTTCTCCAAGCTAGGATTAGGCAGATCATCCAAATGCTTATTGACTCCCAGACTCACACAAGCGTTCCCATCCTGGGTAAAATAATCGTGAAATTTCTCGATTAAGATATCATATTCTCTCATCCTAATATCCTCCTGCTGTTAAAGCTATACTGTTCTAGAAATTCTTACTATATATAATAGTATATACTTTTATGTAAAAAACAATTACAATAACTATCTTATCAGAAAAAACACGCACCTCACAAGTGAAGTGCGTGCTGTATACTGATTCTTATTTTCTAGTTGCCACGGTTTCCAAATATTCATCATAGGTCATACGTTTGTCAATGATGCCCTCTTCCGTAATTTCAATAATACGGTTGGCAATGGTTTGCACAAACTCATGATCATGAGCAACAAATAACATGGTTCCCTCAAAGCTGATTAAACCATTATTCAATGAAGTGATCGACTCCAAATCCAAGTGATTTGTTGGCTCATCAAAAATCAGTACATTGGCGCCGCTCAGCATCATTTTAGACAGCATGCATCGTACTTTTTCACCACCGGATAATACATTGGCAGCTTTTTGACTTTCCTCACCAGAAAATAACATACGACCTAAGAATCCTCGAACAAAAGTTTCGTCCGGGTCCCGAGAAAATTGTCTGAGCCAGTCTACCAGGTTTAATGTACTATTAAAATACTCTGCATTATCTCTTGGGAAATAAGCCTGAGAAGTCGTGACACCCCATTTGAATTCACCACTGTCCGCTTCCATTTCACCCATTAAAATTTTAAACAGTGTAGTCTTCGCCAAGCTGTTAGCACCAACAAAAGCAATCTTATCTGCCTTTGTAACAACGAAGCTAACATTATTCAATACCTTTTCCCCATCAATGGTTTTGCAGAGATTCTCAACGGTTAAAAGCTGATCTCCTGCTTCTCTATCTGGTTTAAAAGCGATATAGGGATATTTTCGGGATGATGGCTTGATATCTTCTAACGTCAGCTTATCCAATTGTTTTCTACGTGACGTTGCCTGCTTTGATTTGGAGGCATTCGCACTAAAACGTTGGATAAAGCTCTGCAGATCTTTCATTTTTTCTTCAGTCTTCTTATTGGCTTCTTTAGCCATCTTCAATGCTAATTCACTTGACTGCTGCCAAAAATCATAATTACCTACATACAGCTGAATTTGGCTAAAATCAATATCGGCAATATGAGTACAAACTTTATTTAAGAAATGACGATCATGAGATACTACTATAACTGTATTATCAAAGTTATAAAGAAACTCTTCTAACCAGCGAATGGATTCTACATCCAAATGATTTGTCG
>CAMKSY010000244.1 GCA_946415545.1 uncultured Pelosinus sp.
TTCTTATAACGCTCGTGAAGCTTTATTTGGTTCTGACAATATGCGGGAAATGGAAAAGGTTGTCATGCTGAAAGTGGTTGATTCCAAGTGGATGGAACATTTGGATGCCATGGATATGCTTCGTGAAGGCATTAGTCTTCGGTCCTACGGTCAACGTGATCCACTAATTGAATATAAGATAGAAGCATATGACATGTTCCAGCAGCTGATTGATATCATCCAGGAAGATATTGTGAAATATATTTATCGGGTGAATATTGTTGCTCCGCCTGAGGATCGCTTGCAGCAGGCTCATGCCAGTCATGGAGAAGAAGAGGCAAAAGAGCCGAAAGCGCAGCAGCCAATCGTCAATGCAGAGCAAATTGGTCGTAATGACTTATGCCCATGCGGTTCAGGTCAGAAATACAAAAAATGCTGCGGTGTTAATAAATAGGTAAGAAGAGGGTCGTGAGACTAGGAACGGAACCGCAGAAGACACAGAGAGCATAGAGAAAGAAGCCAGAGAGTGTAGATTTCGTCTCTGTGTCCTCTGTGCTTCTGGGGTTAAAATATTTTTAATTTATTGGAGTTGATACAGTTGTTGTTAGAAGATTTGCGAGTACAGATTGCTGCTTTTGAACAGAAATTAGTTGAAGTGAGGGCTTCTCTTTGACGTTGCCGGCAAAGAAGAGCGCATTTCCTTATTAGAAGATACAATGGGGGGACCAGGGTTTTGGGATGATCCCGATAAAGCCCAGAAAGTAGCCCAGGAGCTAAATGTATTGAAAGATAGTGTAGCCCAATTTGAGCAGCTATCCACAGCCTATGAGGATTTAAGTCTATTGTGGCAAATGGGAATGGAAGAAAAAGATGAGAGCGTCTATCCGGAAGTCCTGGAAGCTGTTGATAAGATGACTAAGGATATTGAACGGTTGGAAGTTGCTTTAATGCTGTCGGGAGAGCATGATGGCAGCAATGCCATACTAACACTTCATGCCGGAGCTGGCGGTACAGAGGCTCAGGATTGGGCTCAAATGCTGCTGCGCATGTATGTGCGCTGGGCAGAAAAGAACGGTTATAAAGTAGAGACCATGGATTTTCTGGCGGGTGATGAAGCTGGAGTGAAAAGTGCTACGATTTTAGTTTCGGGTGTAAATGCGTATGGCTATTTAAAATCAGAAAAAGGGGTACATCGTCTGGTACGTATTTCTCCATTCGATGCCAGCGGTCGCCGTCATACTTCCTTTGCTGCTGTAGATGTCATGCCTGAAATTGATGACAATGTAGATATTGATATCAATATGGCTGATGTTCGTGTAGATACCTATCGTGCCAGTGGGGCGGGCGGTCAGCACATCAACAAAACAGATTCTGCCGTACGCATGACACATATTCCAACGGGGGTTGTAGTACAGTGCCAGACCCAGCGTTCCCAAATCAAGAATCGTGAACAGTGTATGAAAATGCTGCGGGCTAAATTATATGAATTAGAACGCCAAAAGCAGGAAAATATAAAAAATGAACTTGGTGGTGATTATCAGGCCATTGAGTGGGGCAGCCAGATTCGTTCTTATGTATTTCATCCCTATAATATGGTGAAAGATCATCGTACCAATGCGGAAACTGGTAATGTCCATGCCGCCATGGATGGAGACCTTGGTCTGTTCATCGAAGCATACTTAAAACAAGGTAAGAAGTAAGATAAATAAGGAGGCGTATCCTGTGACAAAAGGTTTGCGTCTTGTGATTGTGATATTGTTGCTAGCAGTTGCCGGCGAGGTAATGCTGCCAATGATATTATCGGATATTGTTGCCAATGGTATGAGGGGCTTGGTAGGCAGTGAGCAAGTGACAGCTACGTTGACTAAACGTCCTGCTCTTCTCATGTTGGGCGGTAAATTTGATAATATTACCGTTAGTGCCCGGCAGGCAAAAGCAGATAAACTGGTATTCGATGATATGAGTATTACGTTAAAAGATGTCCAGCTAGACATGGGAGCCCTCATTACTCGCCGTTTGGTTGCTTTTCAGTCCGTTGGTGATGTAGAAATTCGGGGCACAGTGACTCAAGATGAACTCGCGCGGTATTTAAACCAAGCTGTTAAAGGAATTAAAAATGCTGTCGTAGATATACAATCAGACAAGATAAAGGCCAGCAGCAACTTTGCCCTTGGAGGCTTTGCCAATGTGGCTGTAAGTCTAGAGGGAAAGATTGTGGGTGACGGACAAAAGATTAAATTCGTCACGGATCGATTTTTGCTGAATAATCGAATGACTGGTAATTTAGGAGGCGCTCTTTTAACTGAGATCTCTTTAGTAGATTTGAATAAGCTGCCTTTCCATGTAAATGTCCGTGATATTGTAATGGAAACGGGGAAAGTCGTTCTTTATCTAGATAATCGTTCACATTAATACAGCGTCAACTCTAAAATAGCCCGAGGATATCACGCCGATTAGGGTTGATGCTGCACGAGCCCTCATCAGGGCCATTTTTTTTGTAATAGCTCTTTGCGTCCTTTCTTATGATGTGCAGTTTTTTATAAAAATTGTCCTGAAAAAGCAGGATATTGGAGTCTTCTGCCAGAATATGATGAAGTTGCATAAAGTATTGCGACTAGGGGTTACAATATTATTTATATGACCGTACTTGATAGATAAGGTGGGATAGATTGTTTTGAGAGATTTTAAATATAATAAGATATTATTGCTATGCATCGTCATCGGTCTAGCGGCAGCGTTAACCATTGTCTGGCAACGCCATAAGATAGAACAAAGCAGTACGACCATTGAGATGGTCATGGAATATGAAGATGTTGTAGAATTGGCTCAGCTTGAGGGTGTTCCTGTCGAACATGTGATGCAGCGCATGAAGGACGCTGGAATTACTTCCCTGGCAGTGTATGAGACCACGCTGGAGAAATTAAATAAAAGCGGTAAAGTAGCCGTTTTATCGGGGGCTCAATTGCTGCAGCAGCATTATACTGGGATGCTAAATGATGCAGTCTGGCGCAGTCTGATAGAAACAGGCCGTATTCAGGCAGAAGATGTCTACGTTGTTGGGCGTGATCCGGAGGTTTTTGCCGAGGTAAAGGAAGATTTGGTCGAAAGATTGAGCCCGGAACGGGTGGCAATCCTTGATAGCCAGCGCCAGATTTTAGCTGTAAAAGCAAATTATGAAAAAGTAGTGAAATGGAATCTTGGCTTACCGACGGATGAAATGCGTTATGTGTCTGGTCAAGGATTTTATGTAGTAGCACGGCCCAGCAATTATACGAAGGTGGAAAAAGAGAATGTAGAAGGCGTATTTGCCCGTTTGTCAGGCATTGAAAATGTTTCTGCGCTGATATTTGTTGGTGATGAAGCCTTGGGTTATCCTGATCAGCTGCCTTTAACTTTGGAGAAGGTCAAAAGCAAGCAATTGACTTTGGGCCTGATTGAACATCCTCTGCAATTACAGTTTTTTAAGCAAGAGGGACTTGTCCCTATGGCTATCGCCAATGATTATAAAGCAGCTCGCGTATATGTGATTCCTAAAGACGAACAACCAAAATTAAAATCAGCCGAAGCAGTTCAGCGCTGGATTGTAACGGATCAAGAGCGCAATATACGCATTAATCTGCTTCGAAAATATGATAAAGCCGAACCGGGGAAAACCCTTCTAGAAACCAATTTGGAGTATGTTGCCAATGTGCGAGATGGTTTAATCTCCAATGGTTTTACCATCGGTAAAGCTGGAATTTTTCATCCCTATTTTCCTCAAGCCTTATTATTAGTGGCGATAACAATTGGAGCAGTGGCTGCAGGAGTATTATTTTTGACCTTAGTGCGTCCTTTTCCTGTCCGCTATCAATATGCACTATTGCTGCTCCTGTCTCTGGTTTTGGCATTTCCTTTGCTAAAAGGCAGCGGCAACGCAGTGCGCCAGGCTGTGGCCTTATGCAGTGCTGTTGTTTTCCCTGTCTTAGCTATGACGTGGCAGCTGGATCGTTGGAGAACGCTGTCAATTGAAGGGCGTGGAAGCCTTGGGGGCATTATAAAAGATGGGATCGGCGGATTAATCATTACTGTCATGCTGTCCATGATTGGCGGAATGTATGTAGCGGCTGTACTGGGTGATGTACGTTTCTTTCTCGAAATGGAAATTTTCCGTGGTGTAAAGGTAACTTTTGTGGCTCCATTGCTGCTCATTACCATCATTTACTTAGCACGGTATAATTTATTTGAGAATGAAGTAGAGAATGAAAAAGATATCTGGAGTCAGGTTGTAAAATTACTCAACTATCCTTTGTATATTAAAACCTTATTAATAGCTGCATTGGTAGCAATTGGCGCCTGGGTCTTTATTGGCAGATCTGGCCATACTGCAGGTGTACCTGTACCGGATGTAGAACTAAAAATGCGGGCTTTTCTGGAAAGAGCTATGTATGCCAGACCGCGAGGCAAAGAATTTATGATTGGGCATCCAGCTTTTTTCTTAGCAGTTATGGCTTTGTATCGCAAATGGCCGCGGATCTTACACTATGCAATGATTGTAGTTGCGACTATCGCTCAAGGCTCTTTAGTTGAAACCTTTGCCCATTTGCGCACTCCAGTCCTTATGTCTTTTGTTCGCGGCATAGATGGTATGATGGCAGGTATTGGTGTAGGTATCGTAGCAGTGCTTGCTGTTCAAGTGCTTTGTTATTTGTCTGTTGTCCTAGGAAGGAGATCTGTTAAGAATGAGTGAGATTGTTATTTCAGGATACTATGGTTTTGGCAATGCCGGTGATGAAGCCATGCTGGCAGCCATGATTGAAGTATTGACTGAACTTGCATCCGATATTAAGATTACAGTGATCTCCGGTAATCCAGAAGACACCTGCAGACGTCACGGAGTAGCGGCTGTATACCGTTTAAACTTTCCTGAGATTATCAAGGTTTTATCACGAAGCCAGCTGCTAATCAGCGGCGGTGGCAGTTTGCTTCAAGATGTCACCAGTGAACGTAGTTTATATTATTATCTGAGCGTAATGATGTTAGCAAAAAAATTGGGAACTCCGGTTATGCTCTATGCCCAGGGAATTGGTCCAGTTCGTGGTACATTGGCAAGGAGTGCTATGCGCTACATTGGTAATATGGTGGATTTGATTACTGTCAGAGACGAAGGTTCTCTTGCAGAGTTAAAGCGTCTGGAAGTAGTAAAACCGCCAATTCATGTTACTGCAGACCCTGTACTGGCAATGCATCAGGTAGATAGGCAAATTGGACGCAGGATTTTGCGCAATGCCGGAGTGGAAGGCAATGTACCGCTCATTGGTATATCGGTGCGGGAATGGAAGGATTGGAAGCACTATAAAGAAGTGCTGGTGGAAGCAGCTAATCAATTAGCAGAAGAATTTGGAGCTAGAATCGTATTCTTGCCCATGCAATGGCCGGAAGATTGTGCCGTATCAAAACGAATGGCCATTCGTACGAAATCCAAGGCGATTGTACTCACAGAAGAGTATACTACCAGTGAATTATTATCCTTAGTGGGAAACTTTGATATGCTGATTGGCATCCGCCTCCATGCTTTAATCTTTGCCGCAGTGATGCATGTGCCAATGGTAGGGATTTCCTATGATCCTAAAATTGATCGTTTTTTAGAGTCTTTAGGAGAGTGTCATGCTGGAGATTTACGAAATCTCAATGCCCAAAGCTTGGTAGAAAAAGTGCGCCAGTTATGGCCGACAAGCAAAGAAGCAAAGCAATCCAAAGTGGACCAGAGTACATATCTTAGGGATAAAGCATTTCAAAATGCAGAATTAGCGTTGGAACTCATTTCTCAAAGAAAGTGGGGGAAGGCAAGTAATGAAAAAGATAATATGGCGTGATTACGTGGGAATTGCAGTAGGAGCTGCTATTACGGCAGTTAGCCTCAATATGTTTTTAATACCGAATAAAGTGGCGGCAGGTGGTGTCAGCGGTCTAGCAACGGTGCTTCATCATTTGTTGAATTGGCCTGTGGGAATTATTATGCTGGCATTTAATATTCCTTTATTTATTATTGGTCTTAGGGTCATGGGGGCACGTTATGGCATTAATACCCTATTTGGTGCTGCTATGCTCTCAATCTCGATTGATGTGATGGCTCCTTACACACCTGTACTGACAGGTGATTTGCTGCTCAATTCCATATATGGCGGTGTCATAGGCGGCATTGGCATGGGAATTGTCTTTCGATATAAAGGCAATACTGCAGGGACAGCCTTAGCGGCTGTTATCTTAAATAAATTACTGAAGATTCGTGTTGGGCAAGCCATGATGGCTGCTGATTTTTTTGTAATCGTCTTTGCTGGTTTAGCCTTTAAAAGTGCTGAACTTTCATTATATGCGTTGATTTCGATTTTTGTGACAGGACAGATTGTTGATTTGGTACAAGAAGGTCCTAGTACATCTAAGGCC
>CAMKSY010000245.1 GCA_946415545.1 uncultured Pelosinus sp.
AGACTATCCTTTGTAAAAGAAAATTTTCTATATTAAATAGTGATTAAAATGATATAAATCAATGATTTTTAATGATTGTAGTTAGATGATATACTGTGGGCAATAAGTAGTCCATAGGATATGACAATAATGAGAAATGGGGGAAAGTATGGTAAAGATCTGCACAGCAAAAGAGGCGGTAGAAAGTATTTCTGAAGGAATGTCGGTTATGATTGGCGGTTTTCTCAATGTTGGTGCTCCAGAGACTTTGATACAGGCTTTGGTTGAAAAAGGTGTCAAGAATTTAATAATCATTTCTAATGATACAGGGTTTACAGGTAAAGGGATTGGAAAATTGCAAGATCATAAGCAAATTGCTAAAGTGTATACATCGTATGTAGGTGGACATCCGGCATATGCTCAGTGTATAGAATCAGGCGAAGTTGAAGTTGTTCTAGTACCTCAGGGAACGCTTGCAGAACAAATCCGTGCTGCTGGAGCAGGCTTAGGAGGAATATTAACCCCTACAGGTGTGGGAACAATAGCATCTCACGGAAAGCAGGAAGTGGTTATCTATGATAAGTCTTATCTTATGGAGCTTGCTTTGTCTGCTGATGTGGCATTCATTAAAGCCCATCGGGCTGATACCAGCGGAAATTTAATTTATCGTCGTTGTGCCAGGAATTTCAATCCGATTATGGCCACAGCTGCCAAGATCGTGATTGCAGAGGTCGAAGAAATTGTTCCTGTAGGAACCATTGATCCTGATGAGGTGATAACACCCGGTATTTTTGTGGATTTTATAGTTAAAGGGGATATTACGTATGGCAGGAACGGATAAGCGGATTCAGGTGGCTCAGCGAGTTGCTAAAGAACTTAAAAATGGTGAAGTGGTCAATTTAGGTATTGGTTTGCCCACCTTAGTTGCCAATTACCTGCCTCAGGAAATTGCTATTATTCTTCATTCGGAAAATGGCTTTTTAGGTATTGGCGGAGAGCCAGAGTTCGGAAAAGAAGATAAAGACTTGGTCAATGCCGGGGGGAAACCCGTTAGCATTCTACCTAATGGCAGCTGCTTTGACAGCGCCATGTCCTTTGCGATTATACGTGGGGGGCATGTGGATGTAACTGTACTTGGAGCATTAGAGGTAGATGAAAAAGGAAACTTAGCAAATTGGATGGTACCAGGCAAAAAGGTTACTGGTATGGGGGGAGCTATGGATTTAGTCACAGGCGCAAAAAAAGTAATAATTGCCATGGAACATGTGAATAAAGATGGCTCTCCCAAAATTGTCAAGGAATGTACGATGCCTTTAACAGCAAAGGGAGAAGTCGATCTAATCATAACCGATATGGCAGTCATTGCAGTTCAGCCAGATGGTCTGCATCTGTTGGAAATTAGCGAAGGTAATACAATGGAAGAAGTCTTGTCTTCAACTGGTGCGAGACTGATGTTACCCAAGGACGGTTTTCCTATTTAGATATGCACCCCTATTCTTCAAAATTGGAGAATAGGGGTGTTTCAAATTTTATGCATCGCCTTTTTCGACAACAAATACTTTTACATCTTTCATGCCAAAATCCTGGGCTTTTTCTACAGAGGTTTTGGCAATATCAATACGATTACCCTTAATCGCTCCGCCAGTATCCTCTGCTACGGCATATTCACCATGGCCGTCGGGATATTGAATATAGAGGCGGGATCCTAGTGGAATTACATCCGGATCAACGGCAACTACACCAGGACGTATCTGAGTACCCAAATATGTTTTATCACCCCATTGATCATTGTCATGAGCTCCTGGTGCATAAGCAGTGGCAGTAATATTTAAGACATCTTCATATTTACTGGGTGTTTTGGCAGAGGTGTCTCTGGACTCGTTATTTTTAGATTTTTGCTGATCACCTTGATTTGATGGAGTTGCTTTCTCTGTATGCTTGGAAGTATTAGTATCTTTGACTTGCTGGGTAACAGCTGGCGGTTCTGCATTGGATGGGTCGGCTGAAGCATGTGCTACAGGCGCTGCAAGTCCTGGCAGCATAGCTCCAGATAATATAGCAGCACCGGCTACAGCGGCTGCCGCTATATTCTTGAATTTTTTCTGAAAACGCGAAATTGTGCGATGACGTTTGTTTTTATGATTCATCATAGTATTCCTCCTTTTAATGAGGTTATTATGATATAGTGTTTGCGAAAAATAATCTAATACACCTGTGATTTTTTGTATTTTTCATCGTCTAAAGGGTATACTTGCTACCAGATGAATCTTGAATGTTAGAGAAGTAAAGCTCCTCGCTCTTTATAACGGGTAATTAAAAATTCAGAATCTACGCTTTGAATTCCATCAATAGATCTCAGCTTGCGCATATAGTGATTACCTTGTTCTTGATTATCAAAGAGAGCATGTACATGTAGGTGGGGATGACCACTCATCTGATAGACATTTGTTATTTCCTGATCATCAAAAAGTTTCTCAGCAATGGAGTCAATCTTAGACCAGTCGACACTGATGTTAAAATACATGGAGATCATCTTTCCAGCTTTAAGAGGGTTGACTACAATGGTAAAACGATCAATAATTCCATGATCGATTAATTGGTTAATACGTTCTCTGACCGCCGCACGCGTTAAATTCAAAAGACGACCGAGTTCTGCGTTGCTTAGACGTCCATTTTCTGATAACAATTTAAGGATTTTTCTATCCACTTCATCTAGATTCTTGAATTGCATACTGCATCTTCCTTTCAAGTATTCAATTTCTTTATTACAACGTAAAAAAAAACATAAAAATATTGATCGAATGTATATATTATATTATACTTGTGTTAGAGGTTAAAAGAAACTTTATTTTAATTCTGCTTATTCTAATGAGTAGAATTACATGGAGAAATCTAGAATAGTGGCTATTCTAGGTATTTTAGTTATTGGGGTGAGAAATGTGACGATTGTAGCTATTAAGATACTGCTTGTTTCGATTTCGGCAGGTGTACTTGGCTCTATCTTAGGTCTTGGCGGTGGGATTATTGTGACACCGGCTTTGACATTATTATTTGGAGTAGATATTCAACATGCTATTGGAGCAAGTCTTATTTCTGTTATTGCTACGTCCAGTGGTGCAGCAGTTGCATACATCAAGGATGGAATAACAAACATTCGAGTGGGTATGTTTTTAGAAATAGCGACGACAGTAGGTGCGATTACAGGAGCTTTAATTGCAGGCTTAATTTCGCCAAAGCTTTTGTATATCATTTTTGGTCTGTTATTGTTATATTCTGCTTTGGCTATGCTTAAGAAAACCAAAGAAGAATTGCCCGAAGAAGTTCCTATGCATAATGTAGCAAAGACATTAAAGCTGCAAGGGGAGTATTATGATAAAGCGCTAAAGAAAAATGTTTCCTATAATGTGGATAATGTTTACAGCGGTTTCGGCGTGATGTATGGTGCTGGCATTATATCTGGATTGCTGGGTATTGGAAGCGGGAGTTTTAAAGTAATGGCAATGGATGTTTTTATGAAGCTTCCTTTAAAAGTTTCCAGTGCAACAAGTAACTTCATGATGGGGGTTACTGGAGCTGCCAGTGCAGGTATCTATTTGTATAGAGGCGATATAAGTCCGATTATCTCAGCACCAGTGGCGATTGGCGTATTGATAGGAGCTACCATTGGAGCAAAGATTATGCAGCGTTTAAAAAGTAAAACCATTCGTAAACTATTTATTCCGGTTCTCATGTATGTAGCCATACAAATGATGGCACAGGGATTGGGGGTTAAATTGTGAGTGAAATGATGAATAAAGATGCACAGGGACCTTCGAAAGAGCCTAATGAAGTTGAAATTTTTGTTAGTAAGGCTTTGCGCTTTGGTGTGATAGTAAGTGGCGCGGTCATTTTACTAGGCCTAGTCCTTTTTCTAAGCAGTGGAGAAGGGGGTTATCTCGGAGATTCTTATCCGACACGGCTTAGAGAAATTTTTGCGGGCGCTTTTGAGATGAAGCCATTTGGAATCATCTTAGCAGGTTTAGTGTTATTGATTTGCACACCCATTATGCGTGTGGGAATTTCCGCATTAGTATTTTTGAAAGAAAAGGATTGGTTGTACGTTGGTATATCAGCGGTAGTTTTTTTTATTCTAGTTAGTGGATTCTTTTTTGGCAAATAGAAGATCTGGAGGTTCTTTTTATGAATCGAGTATTTGAGATTCAAGAAAAAATATTGGATAAAATTACGGAATTTGATAGGGCAGATATACAAAGAGATATAACGTTAAGCTGGGAGAGAATACATTTGGCAAGCTGCGCAGCCGTTGGACGAATCCTAGCGTTGAAGCGCGGCGCTGATCCTGAATTGAGTGCCATAGCCTGTTCAGTACACGATTATGGTCGTATCATCACGGGGAAGCAGCGAGATCATGCTATGGCAGGGTATGAACCTCTCAAGCTATTTCTTAAAGAGTGCGGCTGCTTTACACAAGATGAGGTTGAATTATTAGCAACAGCTGCAAAAAATCACAGCAGCAAAAAAGAAGTGGGGAGCCTTATTGAGGAAATTGTCAAAGACGCAGATGTATTTGACTGCTATCAGTATGGTATGCCATTGGATCGAGAAGAACAAAAAGCTCGATTAAAGACGATTCTAGAGGAAATAAGTCATTAAGAAAATAGCGGGTGTGAAACTAAGTTTATTTAGGTTTCACACCCGCTATTTTCTTACGCTGGAAAAGAAGAGATAACGATTGAGCCGCAGCGTTTATTCCAGAGATTGGCAATAGATTGCTCTTTAGTTAGTAGATTTGTATCACAAGATATGAGGTGAATAGGATCATAGAAAGCAGCATTGCGTAGTCTTGCAGAGCGAGGGTGACGTTATTTTTAAAACTGCGCGTTTTGCGACTTCCAAAACCGCGCAGTTCTAAGCTGAGTGCCATGGTTTCTGATTTGGTAACCGCTTTAAGAACTAGCGGTTTGATAACTGCCATATAAGAAAAGAAACGCTGCAGTACATTACCTTTGGGAGAATACCCCCGGCAAGCTTGGGCTTCTTGGATCGCTTTACTCTCTGCCAAAAAATCGGGAATAAACCGCAGTGCTGCGGTTAGCATAAATGCATATTCATAAGGGATGTGGCATTGCATAACTAACGCTGCCGACAAGTCCTGCATTCTTGTAGTTGCTAATAGAATGAAGAATACGAGAGTCATTGCAATCATCTTGCAGGCAGTAACAGCAGCAAGCAGTATATCATGATTGATGGCATACTGCATACCAGCTAAGATGGCAGCAAAGATAAATAAGCTGGCAATTCCTTTATAAACACTTGACCCAACTTTTGCAAGAGCAAGAAGAAGTAATTGACAAATAATCAGTGCTGCTAAGGCAGGAAGAGATTGTAATACAATAGACCATATGGTGACAAAGATTGTTAACGCTAATTTAGTGATGGGGGCTATTTTCTGCATGGTTCTCATTCCTCCTTAAACGATTTGCAATTTGACTGCCTAGCTGTGTGATGGAAGTGGTCTGTGATATTTGAAAAGCAGCAAGCTGGCGAGAGATCTTAAGAGCAGCTGGCTCGATTAGACCCCAACCGGCTAGTTGCTTTGTGTCATGAAATAATTCAGCGACTGTGCCATCAAATACTTTTTGCCCTTTTCTCATGACGATAGCCCTTTGGGCACAGGAAGACAAAAATTCCATATCATGAGTGACTAGCAATATCGTAGTGCCTTGCTGATGCAGTTTTAATAATAATTGCAGCAATTGCTCCCGTTCTCTAGCATCCTGGCCGCTAGTAGGTTCATCCAGAATCAGTATCTTAGGCTGCATAGCTAAAGCTGAGGCAATGGTAAGGCGCTGCTTTTGTCCTTTGGACAGAGAGAGCGGATAGGCAGCAGCTAAATGAGAGAGACCTGTTACTTCTAATGCTTGGGCAACGAAAGTCTGGATTTGTTCTGAATTACAACCTATTTGTTTAGGACCGTAAGCTACTTCTTCCGCTACTGTGTCGTGAAAGATTTGACGGTCGGGATTTTGAAAAACATAACCAATGTGATGTGCCATTCTGGCAGGAGTTGCGGCTGCTAAGCTATTGCCTTGAAAGAAAAGCTCACCCCTCGTTGGTTTTTTCAATGTCATCATCAGACGGGTCAGAGTGGTTTTGCCGCTACCGTTGCGCCCAACGATGGCCAAGAATTCTCCGGGATTTATCTTTAAAGAAACATCATGGATATCATGGGATTGTGCTTTATAGGAGAAGTAAACATTTTTTAGTTCAAGCATTTTTACCAGCCTCCTCCTCTAGGACTTTACTTAATTGTGTGATTGCTTCTTCCTCAGTATGCCAAGAAGCAAATTGCCCTGCTGTCAGCTCTTCTATCAGAAGCTT
>CAMKSY010000246.1 GCA_946415545.1 uncultured Pelosinus sp.
ATATTATTAATTATGTTTATAGGACAATTGTGTACATTAGCTCCTAATTTCTGTGGGACAATCATTATTTTAGCTGCTGCTTGCATTTATGCAATGATAGTTGGCTTTAACATGTTACCTTTATGGATCGTAACTGTATTAATGTCTTTCGTAATTATTTCAGAAATTGCTTTGAGAGGACTCAGAATTTATCTGACAAAAGGATATGATGTTTCAAAAACATATAGTGTGAATACTACTGTATGTAATTTATCGGGAATTATTGTTGCAGATGCATTGTTGGGATCCTTAGTCGGTCTTACAATATGGGAACTAGTAGTGGGGAAAGCCTTAGTACCCTATTTAGAGAGTATCAGTAAAATATTAGTACGGTTAATGCTATTGGCAGCATTACGTTTTGTATGCGGGATCATCATGATTGTAATTATATGCAGGTATCTACTATATATATAAGAGCTAATTAGAAAGGAATAAAAATCTGGATTTGAATTTTATTATCAAATGGTATATATTAAAAAAGTGTAAAAAAATTTTTACACTTTTTTTTTGAAAATTTAAAAAGGATTATTATACTTATATCAAGAATATTATAAAGTCGAAGGAAATTTAATATATGAGAGATCATTTTTAGAATAAATTTCTTAAAGTTAAATACTTGGGTTATTTGGGATACTATCCTCATATTGGATAGTATGTTCTAGACAAAATGGAGGCTGTATGCCAAAAGTAAAGCCATTATGGCAGGTCATGCCAAAGAATAAGAAATTAAGACAAGAATTGAGCAATACATTGGGAATAACAGATATAATTGCTCAAGTTTTAATTAATCGTGGTATAGCAGATACGAATACTGCTAATGATTTCTTATCTGGGGGAATCGAAAAGTTATCCGATCCATACTTGTTAAAGGACATGAAGAAAGCTGTTGCTCGTATTGCAGAGGCAATTACACATAGACAAAAGATAATTGTATATGGGGACTATGATGTTGATGGAATAACGTCCAGTGCACTATTATATAAAGTTATTAAGGAATTAGGTGGTGCTATTGAGTATTATATACCGGAGAGGCAAAGCGAAGGCTACGGTCTAAATGGTACTGCTCTAGACAAATTAATTCAGTTAGGTACAGACCTTCTGATTACAGTTGATTGCGGCATAAGTGCTGCTGAGGAAGTAAATGCAATTGCCCATCAATTGGATATTATTATTACAGATCATCATCAGCCTCCGGGAGTCTTGCCTTTAGCTTATGCTATTATTAATCCCAAGCAAAAGGATTGTCTTTATCCCGAAAAGAATTTAGCTGGAGTTGGCGTAGCTTTCAAATTATCCCAGGCATTATCGCATTACTATTATGGACATAATGACAAATTTTTAAAATACCTTGATCTTGTTGCAATTGGTACAGTAGCAGATATTGTTCCTTTAACTAATGAAAATCGAATATTAGTAAAGCTCGGTTTAGGTGAAATTACACATACTGAGAATATAGGTTTAAGAGAATTAATTGAAGTCTGCAGAGTGGATCCTGATAAGATTGACGCGGGCAAAATTGGCTTTGCAATTGCTCCACGCCTTAACGCTGCTGGACGTATCAGCAGAGCTGACTATGGTGTTGAATTGTTAATTACTGATAACATAGAAAGAGCAAGAGAATTGGCAACTTTTTTAGAATGTGAGAATATTCAGCGTCAAGCAGTAGAGAAGGATATTCAAGCGGCGGCAGAGGGGATTGTAAGTGAGCTGGATTTGGATATGGCTAGTGTATTGGTTGTTGCCGGTGAAGACTGGCACCCTGGGGTTATCGGAATTGTGGCATCACGTTTAGTTGAAAAATATTTTCGTCCTGTCTTTATGATTAGTATACGGGACGGGATTGGTAAAGCTTCCTGTCGCAGTATTCCAGCCTTTGATATATATGATGCTTTGGATCAATGTTCTGATATATTGCTTCAATTTGGTGGTCATCGACAAGCAGCAGGCTTTAGTGTTTTGCCTGAAAAGATTGAGGAATTGAAAACTCGATTGAATCATATTGCAGATACTAGGCTAACACCAGCTGATTACATACCCGTACTTACAATCGATTCATTGCTTTCTTTAGATGAAATAAATAAGGGGTTTTTAGAACAATTAGGTTGCCTTGAACCATATGGTATGGGAAATCGCAGCCCAGTCTTTGCGTGTGAGGATATAGAAGTAGAACAGGTACGAACTCTCGGACAAGAAGCTCGTCATTTAAAACTTAAAGTTAAGCAAAAGAATAGTGCAAAAGATGTCGTTGCTTGGCAGATGGGGGAATTGGCAGAAAAAATACAGCTCAAAGAAAAAATAGAGATGGCATTTTTTCCTGAGATTAATGAGTGGCAAGGACAACAAAAAATCCAATTGCGTGCTTATGATATTCGAAAAAAGGAAATAACAGAAGTGGAAAGGTTATATTCATCATATGGGAAAAAGGATCAGCAATTCAGTTTAGAGGATTGTTGCGCTGATGAAGGTATGGTTCGCCTTATCAATGATTTAGGCGATCAGCTCCATTGGGTGTTAAAAGATTCTAGAAATATTGATGATAAGATCACATATATATTAAATTTAATAAAAACACAAGAAAAAATATTGATTTTTGTCAATACTCCTCAGTCAGCCTTCGAACTGGCACAAGGAATACGAAAGTCTTTGTCGAAATATAAAGAACGAATCGGTTTCTACCATTCAGGATTGGATGAAACATGGAGAAAAAAAGTTGAAGTGTGGTTTAAAGAAGATCAATTTACGGTATTATGTACGACTCTTCTAGGGCAAAAATATATTGCAATAGATGATATTCGACATATTGTGGTTTATAATGTACCTCTTAACATGCAAAGTTTGATTCAGCAATGTAATTTGATGGGGCGTAATAAAGTAAATGATATTCATTTGCTATTTAATCAAAAAGATTTGAAGGACAACTTATCTATATTGCAAGGGCTTAGACCAGAGCGTATTATAATAGGTCAAATCTATTTGGTACTTAAGAAGCATGCAGAGACTTTTGTAACAGATCTTCAAGTTGTTGAGTTAGTACGAAGCAAATACCAAACTGTTATTTCTGAATCAGCTGTTGGAATTGCTATTAAGATACTTGAAGACTTAAAATTAGTAACTTATGAATTAGCAGGGAACAAGAGAAAAGTCGTAGTTTTGCCTGCTCCGGAAGAAAAGTTAGATATTGAGCAATCTAAAACGTTTCGACAAGGCATATTACTAAAAGATGAGTTTGCAAAATTTGCAGAAAAAATAATGAATGTGTCTATTAATGATCTGCTGCAAGAAATGCAAGGTAATATGTTAAGGTAGTTTACTACGTATAATGATTCACGGTTAATCATATAAGATAATTATTTTAGGATAATATAGGAGGTTCATTTCATGGATTTTAAAGAAAATATTAGGGTGGTAGCTGATTTTCCTGAAGCGGGTATTCGATTTAAAGATATTACTACATTGCTGAAAAATGGAAAGCGTTTTCACCAAGCGATAGATGCCTTAACTACCCCCTTTAAAGGGCAAGGGATTGAGTTAGTGGTGGGACCCGAAGCGCGAGGGTTTGTCATTGGCGCTCCTGTTGCCTATGCCTTAGAAGCTGGTTTCGTACCAGTGCGTAAACCAGGTAAGCTTCCTGCTGAAACGTTAAAGCATGAATACAATTTAGAATATGGTAAAGATTCTTTGGAAATACATAAAGATGCAATTGTTCCAGGGCAAAAAGTATTAATTGTTGATGATCTGCTGGCTACCGGTGGGACAGTGCAAGCTACTATTGCTATGGTTGAGGCTTTAGGAGGAGTTGTTGTTGGTCTTGTTTTTCTAATTGAGTTATCTTATCTTGAGGGACGCAAAAATCTAACAAATTATAATATTATGTCATTGTTGAAATATTAGGACGAATATAGTGTATTGAGGTGTGCATATGGATTGTGACGGGCAGATTGCAATTAAAGAGATAATAAAAAAGATACAATCCTACCAGATTGATGCTCCTATCGCAATTGTTCAGCAAGCTTATGAGCTTGCTGCTGATGCTCATAAAGGGCAAACACGAGCTTCAGGGGAAGAATATATTTGTCACCCGCTAGGAGTAGCTAAGATCTTAGCTGAATTACAAATTGATGCACTGACTATTAGCGCATCCTTATTGCATGATGTTGTGGAAGATACAGCTTTTTCCTTAGAGGAACTTGAAAAGTTATTCGGCAAAGAAGTAGCTATGTTGGTAGATGGAGTAACAAAGTTAAGCCGAATTGAATATAAATCGAAAGAGGAACAGCAGTTAGAGAATTTTCGTAAAATGTTTTTGGCCATGGCGAAAGATATTCGCGTAGTATTGATTAAATTGGCCGATCGCCTACATAATATGCGTACTCTTAAGCATATGCCGGAACATAAACAGCGCAGAATTTCTCAAGAGACTCATGAAATCTTTGCTCCTCTTGCTCATAGGTTAGGGATATCTAGTGTAAAATGGGAATTAGAAGACCTTGCATTTCGCTATTTAGAGCCTGAAAAGTATTATGAATTAGTTGAAAAGGTAAAGCAAAAACGCCGTGAGCGAGAACAAGTGATTAATGAGGCTATCAAAATTTTATCTGCACGTTTAAACGATGTTGATATTAAAGCTGATATACAGGGCCGGCCCAAGCATTTTTACAGCATTTATAAAAAAATGCTTAAGGGAAATAAAGATCTTAGTGAAATCTACGATCTGTCTGCTGTTCGAATATTAGTAGATACAGTCAAGGATTGTTATGGGGCCTTGGGTGTTGTACATACGTTGTGGAAACCGCTGCCCTTGCGGTTTAAAGACTATATTGCCATGCCAAAGAGTAATATGTATCAATCGTTGCATACTACAGTAATCAGTACAGAAGGACAGCCTCTAGAAATTCAAATTCGTACAATGGATATGCACCGTACATCGGAATATGGTATTGCGGCACATTGGCGTTATAAAGAAGGGTCTAAGGGAGCTAATAAAGATTTTGATGAAAAATTGACATGGCTACGGCAGCTGTCTGAGTGGCAGCAAGATTTGCGGGATCCTCATGAATTTATGGAAACTGTTAAAATGGATATTTTCTCGGATGAAGTATTTGTCTTTACTCCTAAAGGAGATGTTATTGATTTACCGGCAGGTTCCACGCCTATTGATTTTGCCTATCGTATTCATACTGGTGTAGGAAATCGTTGTGTTGGTGCCCGTATTAATGGTAAAATGATTCCACTCGAAACCAAATTAACTAATGGAGACATAGTGGAAATTGTGACAAGTAAAGCCGGAAATGGGCCTAGTTGGGATTGGCTCAACATAGTAGGTTCTTCCGATACTAAGAATAAAATCCGTCAGTGGTTCAAGAAAGAAAAACGGGAAGAGAATATTATTAAGGGCCGGGAAATGCTCGAAAAAGAGAGCAAAAAAATAGGATATGATTGGCGTGAATTAGCCAAGGGGGAAAGATTAGCTGAAGTTGGGAAGAAATTTAACATACAGACAGAAGAGGATTTAATGGCAGCATTAGGCTATGGTGGTGTAACAACTCATGGCATAATGACAAAATTAATTGAAGCCTATAAGAAAGAAGTAGGGAGTACTAAAGAAGCCTCTGATGTTTCAAAATTATTAGCTAAACTTAAACCGCATAATAATACGAATAAATCTGGACATGGTATTTTAGTAGAAGGTGAATCAGGCTTAATGGTGCGCTTAGCCAAATGTTGTAACCCATTGCCAGGAGATCCCATTATCGGTTATATTACAAGGGGACGTGGAGTTTCAGTACATCGTGCGGATTGTACTAATATTTTAGTTCAGCCTGAGGAATATGAGCGTATGATTGAAGTGAGCTGGGATTCAACTGCTGGTAATTTATATAAAGTCATCATTGAAGTTACGGGTGTAGATCGTTCTGAATTATTATCTGATATCCTTTTAGTTACCTCTGAGAGCAAAATTAAAGTCAGTTCTGTAAATGCGAAAGTACTCAAAAGTAATATCGGCTCTATTACTTTAACCTTAAATATTAGCAATTTAAATCAATTAGAGAATATTATGACCAAGATGCGTCGTGTTAAAGATGTATATAGTGTACATCGGGCAATGCCTAATTTAGGTGGTGTAGGATGAGAGCAGTAATTCAGCGTACGTTACAAGCAAAGGTATCTGTTGATAACGAGATTATAGCTGCCATTGACCAAGGATTAACAATATTACTAGGGGTTGGGTTAGAGGATACTGAAGAAGATGCATTGTATTTGGCAGAAAAAATTGTAAATTTACGAATTTTTTCTGATAATA
>CAMKSY010000247.1 GCA_946415545.1 uncultured Pelosinus sp.
CGAATAAAGCGTGCTCTCTCTTTAAAACGACGAAAACTTTGAACTACCGCTTTATCTAATAAACGAAAGTCAGAACCACCTTCTTGTATATGTACCTTCGATAGCTTATTAATTATTTTATAGTACAGAGTAGAGGTAATAGATTTAAGCCAAGGTACACCTTCTGTACTAATTCGTATGGTTTGTACTACTTCGAATCCCTCTTCCCATCTGGCAAGTAAGAGGGGCAACATCTCAGGCGGATGCTGCATATCGCCATCCATAGTAATCACCCCATCTCCTTCCGCATAATCAAGTCCACAAGTTAAAGCTAATTGGTGTCCAAAATTACGCGCCATAATCAGACCTCGTATTCGAGGATCCTGTTGAGCCAATCGTTCCAATATGAAGGGCGTCGCATCTTTTGACCCATCATCTACAAAAATCAATTCAAAAGAATATGGTAGAGGTTCCATATATTTGCAAACTTCTTGGTAAAAAACCTGAATGTTCTCTTCTTCATTGAACACAGGAACAACAATTGAAATTAACTTCATTTTCTCGCCTCGATTCTTAGCTGCACACCTTTATGATTCCGTTACACGACCCTCTTGCTTAAGATCTTGCCTTAACACTACTGCATCTCTTAAATAAATATGCTTGATATCCTTTGGAGATAAATCTGTATTTAGCAATAACAGTACCCGAATGCATTGAGGGACACCATTTGGGCTATCAATTTCTTGTGTTCCAAATAACGGTACTTCTGTCCATCCTATATTTCTAGCAGCAATCGCTGGAAATGTAGCATTAATGTCCGGAGTAGAACTAAAAATAACAGCCCCTATATCCTCCACTTCGAATTTATTAGCTTGTACTATTGCAATTAAAAGTTCTTTTACTCTTTCAATAATTTCAGTGGATTCATTCTTAACTACTGTTGTAGCACCTCGGATACCACGCAACAAATTTATCATCCTCTCTGTTATTACATTCTTTATAAATATAAATAATTCTATATAAACTACGTTATATCCTCTATGCATTATACAAAGGTTAGGATTTATTACAATAGCATGAGCCACAGTGGCTGCATTTCCACCAACCGCATACAGGGCATACTAAGTTCGTCTCATTTAGTTCTATGTATATACCTTCATGATGATCCTTCCAGCAAAACACACTACCTTGATCCCTATATAGTACAACATCATGAGCATCAACCCAAGTCTTTTCATTCCCTATGGTGAATAATAGATCATTATGACCTGTATTCTGATTGAATCGGTATTCTTCGATCTTAATCTTTTCTTTTTTTTGATTCTCCGTATATATTACATATAGATTTTTAATATTCATATTCCCTCACCCCTCCATAATTAATATGAAGTATAAGAAAGATGTATACCATGGTAAAGATAAAACCTGGCTTATACCAGGTTTTATCTGATGCTATGATCATTTTTGATAAAAGGTTTTACAGTTTGTTTGCTCACTTTGATTAGCAGCTTTTCCTCCGCCATCCACATTTACTTCAATTGCAGAGGCATCACAGTGTTCACCACTCTTCCAATGTTTACAATTGGAAACTGTACATTTTACACCAGCTAACATGAGTTCACCTCCTCTTTTTTCAATCTTAGTATACAAAAAAGCGTTATACTTTATCCATTAATATGATAAAGGGAATGAGAAGCCTCTATAGCTTCTCACTCCCTCTTTAACCCAAATTGTAACTCTTTTAAACTTCTATGTACATCTTCCATTTGCGAGGATGCTACCTGAGGAAATCTTCCAATCTCAATCGTTTCCAGGATAGGATTTTTTGTCTGATCGTAATGGACTCCATACCAGATCCCTGAAATACCACTTTCTATCCACTCAGCTGCTTCAGCACTGTCTAATAAGTCAATCTTAATATGCCCTGTTCCAAGAAAATCATGAATCACTTGTCGTTCCTCCGAAGCAAGAGATATTTTATTAATGAAGATACTCCAGGTTTCTCCGGTATCAATAAAACGCTGCAATGCACCATAAATTTCAAACAATATGGCTCTAGCTTTTGGGAATTGGTCCATTTCCTTACTCATCAATTTTCACAACCTCTACTTGCCATTCATGAAGAACCATTAATATCTGCTTTATTATTTCATCTACTCTTTCAGCTACAATAGGCGTCATCTCCAATCCGATATCGACGGTTAATGGCTGAACTCCTAGTATCATAATTTCTTCCACAGGCTTTTCCATTACATCCATTATCGCTAAGACATCCTGAATACCAAGCTCATGCATGGATACTTTTTCTTTAAAATATGCTTTAACCTCATTATTCCGAAAATGATAAAGCGATCCTGGTGGCAAACTACCAGCCACAGCATCTACTAAAATCAAGTTATCTGTCCCAATTAAAAATCTAAGCAACTCCATGCCAAGTGTGCCACCATCTAAGACCTGAACATTTTGAGGAAAGGAGTATTGTTTTAAAAGTTGTTCTACAACTCTGACACCAACCCCCTCATCCTGCATTAATATATTGCCAACCCCTAAAACCGTGATCTGCTTCATTCTTTAAGATCTCCCACATCATCAGGTTCTTTATCATAGAATTTAACACCGGAGAACATAGCCGATATTTCACCATATTTTTCACTCATATCAGCTCTTGTTGCCATATACACATGAATAATTACAAATAAAATGATCATCCATGCTACATAATGATGAATCATATGAACAACATATTCATCTACAAGTAAATGATTAAGAGGCCCAAATATTTTCGATAACCAGCTATTAGGATTAATCTGACCATACATAGCAAAACCAGTAAAAGCCTCTAAAAATATCATACCATACACTCCGCCGTATCCCGCACGTGCCATTGAATTTCTAAGATAAGGACGATGTTCAGAGCGCAAAAAGCTGTAATGTAACCCCATATCTACCATACCTGTCCAGAATAATTTGGTCCAAGGCTTAGGCAGCATACGGTCTCCCCTGTGAAGAATAAAACCATAAATTCGAAATATGAACGATGCCATCAGTATGTAAGCCGCCGCAAAATGAATAAAACGAATGCTCGACATTGACGCCCAGTTACTAACTGCAAAAGTTGGCTCCACCCCTTGGCTCCCAATGTAAAAAGGATTCCCAATGTATAGGCCCGTGCAAAATAACACTGCAATCGCACCTACCATTAACCAATGAAAGATTCTCGTCCAAATGGTAAAAACGAAATAAACTGCTACAGTACGAACTTTCACTATATTCCCCCCTTACCTACCAATTCCTAAAATCTCAAATAAGGATCACTATGCACAACCGTTAGTTCACGTCCAGAAGCATCATATAAATGAGTAGCACAGGCTAGACAAGGATCAAATGAATGAATAACTTTTAAAATTTCTAATGGTTTATCTGCAATTTTTACCTTCGTATCCATCATACTTGTCTCATAGGCACCATAACCAGATTTGCTATCTCTTGGACAAGCATTCCACGTAGATGGCACAACGGCTTGATAATTATCAATTTTTCCATCTTTAATAATTACCCAATGACTCAATGCACCACGAGGTGCTTCTACAAGCCCTACTCCTCTGGCTTCTTTCGGCCAAGTGCTAGGCTCCCATTTATCTGTATTCGCAACGGAAGTATCACCAGCTTTAATATTGTTTATTAATTTATCGAGATAATATTTACTAATGTATCCCATTACTTGTGATTCCAATCCTCTTGCAGCCGTACGGCCAACCGTAGATAATAGCCACTTTTCCGGTGGCAAATTTAACAATTTAGAGACTGCCTCGACTTGATCAACCATCATTTTTTCCACCCAAGTAGGCTCTGTAATAATTCCTTGCTTCACCTTTGTATATACGATAATATAACGAGACAGGGGTCCAACCTCAGCCATCTTCCCTCTCCATTTAGGCGTCTTTATCCAGGAATATTTACCATTCTCATCAAGATACTTCCAATCTGTTTTACTCCCTTCTTTAGGCGAGGTAAATTTAGGGCTGGTCACACCGTTCCATGGATGTAAATCCTTATCTTTATCTTTTTCAGGGTAGACATACCAGGAATGTTCAACCCCTTCTGTTAATACCTCGGGATCAGAAAGATCCTTGGCCTCAAAAGGATAAAATATCGCTTTATCTACACCTTGAGCAAAGTTTTCTACTACTCCATCAGAACGTAGCAGTAAATTTTTATGAAAATCACCATTAGAAGTTCCTGAATATTTTTCATCAGGATAATCACCAAAGCCAATTACTCGTTCTTTTGCCAAACCACCACCATCAACATAACCCTGCTTAACATAAATCTCACCAATAGCAAGTACATCAGGTATATAGAAATAATTATTCAAAGCAATGGTCATATTAATAGATGCATCAACCACTGCTAAACGTTCTGTATTAATTGGCGCATTCATATCATTCATAGAAATAGAACAAGGCATACCGCCAACTACATAGTGAGGATGAGGATTTTTACCACCAAAAACAACATGAGAAGTAACGATATCCCTTTGTCTATCAAGCATATTTAAGTAATGAGAAACTGCCATCAAATGAACTTCTGGCGGTAAAACATCATAATCAGGATGATCCCACCATTGTGCAGAAAAAATGCCTAATTGACCACTATCCACAATTTTTTTTATTTTATCTTGAATGCTTCGAAAATACGCAGTCGTAGCCTTAGGGAATTCTTTAGGATATGCTTCTGTATCAAATTCGACAGGCCCTTTCACATTCAGATTATATTTTTCTAATACTGTATTTTGCAGCACTGCTGTAGCAGCCGGATCTGCTTTTAAAGCTGCTACAGGACTCACCCAGTCTAATGCATGCAAATGATAAAAATGTACAATATGGTCATGCACCATTTGCGTCGCTTCAATAATATTCCGAATATAGTTAGCATTTTTAGGAATTTCAATCCCCAAAGCATCCTCTACCGCCCGCAAGCAGCTTAAAGAATGGATTGTAGTGCATACACCACAAATTCGTTGAGCAAAAGCCCATGCATCCCTAGGATCACGATCTTTCAAAATTAATTCAATACCGCGCCATGCAGTGCCACTAGATAATGCTTCTTGCACCTTACCCGTAGTTTCATCGACAACTACTTCTAACCGCAAATGACCCTCTATTCGATTTACTGGATCAACAACAACACGTTTCACAAGGCATCCTCCTCACATACATTATACTTTATTCATTATCATTTTCTGTTTCATGGGTTTCTTTATGATGCCTTTTATGTTGAATTGTAGAAAGTGCACCATGAATAATCACTCCAGCCGTAAGTGCTCCTGCTGCTACGACCCCAACTTGATCAGCATTCACAATTACATTGGGAACAGGAATATTGGGCATACGATTGTAAAAGGGATCATTATCCCAAAAATTATTAGCAGAACAACCTATGCAAGGCGCACCTGATTGGATAGGATAAGAAAGTCCATTCCACCAACGTAGATTCCCGCACGAATTGTAAGTTTCTGGTCCACGGCACCCTACTTTATACAAGCACCAGCCAGCTTTGCTTGCTGCATCATCAAATTTTTCTACAAACATACCTGAATCAAAGAAAGGACGTCGGTAGCAAGTATCATGGATTCGATTACCAAAAAACTGTTTGGGCCTCCCTTTACTATCAAGAGGTGGAATCTGTCCATATAACGTATAATGCATAATCACACCTGTAATCACTTCTGGGATCGGCGGACATCCCGGTACTTTAATAATAGTTTTCCCACTAACAACGTCACTAACAGATACTGATTTAGTAGGATTTGGTTTTGCAGCTTGGATCCCTCCCCAAGCCGCGCATGAGCCAACTTCAATAATTGCAGCAGCTCCTTTAGCTACCTCTTTAAGATTATGTACAAAGGTCTTACCCCCAACCATGCAATGGATGCCATCTTCATTTAAAGGCACTGCACCTTCCACTGCCAATAAATACTTACCATTATACTTCTTCATGACCTCTTGCAAATGATGCTCTAACGGCTCACCTGCAGCAGCGGCTAAAACATCCATGTACTCCATAGAAATCATATTTAGAAGAACATCTGATGCAAATGGACTCTGGGAACGAATGAAGGCTTCATCGCAACCCGTACACTCATGCCCATGTAACCAAATAACAGGGACTAGAGGCTGCTTCTCTGCGGCAGACACCACGTCCGAAATTAGACTTGGTGATAAACCTAAAATTCCAGTTATCGTGACACAAGTTTTTAAGAAGTTTCGTCGGCTTACATTTCTCTTCTGAAATAAATCCCATAAAGATTCCACATCTTTCACAATTATCC
>CAMKSY010000248.1 GCA_946415545.1 uncultured Pelosinus sp.
CAATACAAGCATGCATGAATCCGTTCGGCAAGCCTGCCGGGAAGGTATGCCCCTTTATGCTGAATGTGGCGGTTTTATGTATTTGACCAGAAAGATTATTGATTTTAATGGACAAGAATATGATATGGTGGGAGCAATACCAGCCAAATGCAATATGCAATCTAAATTACAAACGGTGGGTTATGTCGAAGTAACTGCGTTGACAGATAGTGTCTTATGTGCTGCAGGAGATGTCTTACGGGGTCATGAGTTTCATTTTTCACAGATGACTCATGACGACGATATTCAAGAATCATTTCCCTGGGCTTTTGAGTTTAAGAAAACACGTACAGGGGCAGTTTATTCTGGTGGTTATGCTCATAAAAATATAGTTGCCTCTTATCTGCATATGCATTTTGCTGGCAATGAACAGAATGCCTTGCGTTTTCTTACTAAATGTATGGAGTTTAAGCAAGGAAGAAAATAACGATCCTTGGGAGATTGATATAAATGCAAGGAAAAATTGTACTTGTTACAGGTGGTACCAGAAGTGGGAAAAGTGTTTTTGCTGAGCAATATGCCGCTGCACAATCCGATCAAGTAGCGTATATTGCTACTGCTCATATTTATGATCAAGAAATGCAAAGCCGCGTAAATCTGCACCGTAAACGCCGACCAGATACGTGGCAGACATTTGAAGCACCATATCACGCTGACCTGATTTTCCTGGAAGCCGCAAAAAAAGCAGATGTTATCTTATTTGATTGCTTAACATTATACACGAGTAATTTATTATTGTCAGATAGTACACCCGCCAAACGAGAAGAAAGATATCAATACATCATGAAAGAAGTCGATAAATTATTGTATTCTTCTCATAAAAGTCAAGCTACAGTAATATTTGTTACAAATGAAGTAGGTATGGGTATTGTGCCAGAAAATGCACTGGCTCGTGAATATCGTGATATAGCAGGTATGGTTAATCAAAAAATAGCTGCCGAATCAGACGAAGTATATTTAGTCATTTGTGGTTTACCTGTCGAATTAAAAAAAATAGCTATGCAGATTTCTAAGGAGGTGCATCATGGCTAAAACCATTATGCTACAAGGAACAAGCTCACATGTGGGAAAAAGCATACTAACAACTGCTTTATGCCGCATCTTCTTGCAAGATGGCCAAAGGGTAGTACCCTTTAAGGCACAAAATATGGCTTTAAATTCATACGTGACTAAAACTGGTGGCGAAATGGGCCGAGCTCAGGTTGCCCAAGCAGAAGCTGCTGGTTTGGAACCTATAGTAGAGATGAATCCAGTCCTATTAAAACCAACGGGTAATTCTTGTTCACAGGTTGTTTTAATGGGTAAACCCATTGGTAATATGACAGCTAAAGAATATCATACTGGTTATAGTCTCAAAGCCTTAGGTGTTATTAAAGAGTGCTTAGACCATTTAAGTACTGAATTTGATGTCATCGTAATTGAAGGAGCTGGCAGCCCAGCAGAAGTAAATCTAAAAGCAAATGACATTGTAAATATGCGTATTGCAAAAATGCTGACAGCACCCGTTTTATTAATTGCCGACATCGATCGCGGAGGCGCTTTGGCATCTGTTGTTGGTACTTTGGAACTATTAGACCCTGACGAACGTGATTTAGTTAAGGGAATTATTATTAATAAGTTTCGTGGGGATATCGATTTATTAAAACCAGCTTTAGACTTTTTAGAAAAGAAAACGGGGAAGCCTGTAGTAGGTGTAGTGCCACATCTTGATCAATTAGGTATTGATGATGAAGATTCAGTATCTCTTGATGATAAACAAATAATGAGTACCCGCGAACTTGAGATCGTAGTTATTCGAACGCCTAAAATATCTAACTTTACGGATTTTGCGGCCTTTGCCAGTGAAATAGATGTCAATGTCCGTTATATTAGACAAGGTGAGCCTATTGGTAAACCTGATCTAATACTATTACCTGGAAGCAAAAATACAATTGAAGATTTATTATATATACGCCAGCAAGGATATGAAGAACAAATCCTAGAATTGGTAAACTCGGGTACTCCGCTTATTGGCATTTGCGGTGGATATCAGATGTTAGGAAAAGAAATAGCAGACCCTGAACATACGGAATCAAGTCTAGACAGTATTGCAGGTATTGGTCTATTAGATATTGCCACAACGTTTACACCTAGTAAAGTAACGCATCAAGTAACTGCTAGCTGTAATAATAATGGTTTCTTAGGCGTAAAATTCAGCTGCGAACATTTGACAGGATATGAGATTCATATGGGACATACTGAGTTTTTGGAAAATCTCCAACACGCTTTTACGATTACTAGTCGATCAGATCAGCCACTAACATCAGCTGATGGAGTGGTACGTCCAGATGGCTTAGTCATGGGAACTTATATTCACGGGATATTTGATAATGATGAATATCGCCGCACCTTACTGAATGCGTTAAGAATACGTAAAGGTTTAGCTCCTATTGAATCAGTGAATGACACCCATACCCGAAAAGAAAATAGTTATAATCGTTTAGCAGATACAGTGAGAAATAGCCTTAATATGGAATTAATTTATACACTTCTGGGTTCAAAATAATGGAGCATTATTTGCCCCTAGTTGCCATATTAATTGATACGTTTCTCGGCGACCCTCGTTCCTCCCTGCATCCTGTAGTAATGATTGGTAATTGTATTGCTTTTTGGGAAAGAAGATTACTAAACCCTCGATATTCCCATACCTTAAAAAAAATAACTGGTACGCTGCTTGTTATCTTAGTTTTGGGGATAACTTATAGTGTTACTTGGTGGATATTAAAACTCTTATCTCAGATTCATCCTTGGGCCGAATTCCTTGGAGGAGCTCTTTTGTTGAGTCTTACCATTTCACCTAATAGTTTAGCCAAGGCAGGCAATGAAATTTACCATTACTTAATATCTGGCGATTTAAAACAAGCTCGATTAAAAGTAGGATGGATTGTGGGACGAGATACAGATAAACTTACTGTTCCAGAAATTACAAGAGCAACAGTAGAAACCATCGCAGAAAATATTGTTGATGGCGTTATTTCACCCCTCTTTTATTTTATAATTGGAGGAGTTCCATTAGCGTTTTTATATCGAGCAGTAAATACTCTTGACTCTATGGTAGGATACAAAAACGATAAATATAAGGACTTTGGCATGTGCGCAGCCCGTGTTGATGATCTCTTTAATTATATTCCAGCGCGTTTTACGGCGCTCTTCATCTTATTAGCTACAATAGTACTGCGCTTTAATTGTATCGGAGCAAGTAAGGCAATTTGGAAAGACGCAAAAAAACATCCCAGCCCTAATAGTGGACTATCTGAAGCGGCCGTCGCTGGTGCGCTAGGAATCCGTTTAGGTGGTTTAAACTTTTACGGGGGAATCGCTTCACAACGTGCTTATATGGGAGAAGCAAAAGTTCCCTTAATTCCAATCCATATTAAACAGACAATTCATATCATGTATGTAACAACGGCTTTTTTTATTGCAAGTTTATTCATCTATTCTAAGCTGATGGTATAATATTTTAAGCAGTGCTAAAATGACAATGTTGGAGGATAGCGTACTTACGCTATAGAATAAAAATGAATAATTTTATAACAGGATTACAATTTTTAACACGAATTCAAATTGCTAAACAAACGGAATGGTCACCTGAAAGCTTTGGTCGGAGTGTCAAATATTTTCCCTTAATAGGTGCTATCCTTGGGATTATTCTTGTACTAGTGCATCATGTATTGGCTGAGTTTTTTCCTTATATTGGCATGTATTTACCACCCCATGTATTAGCAATCTTTTTGATTATTTCTAATGTTTTACTTACTGGTGGCCTAACTTGTGATGGTTTCATGGATACTATGGATGGGATTTTTTCTGGTCGATCTAAAGACAGAATGTTAGAAATAATGAAAGACAGTAGAATTGGAGCCAATGGTGTGATGGCTTTTGTATTGCTTGCCATTCTAAAGTGGTCACTGATTATGGATATTTCTCCTCAAAAGCTTCCTACAGCCTTATTTTTGATGCCATTATTAGGCCGATTCGCAATGGTTATTGGAATTACTGTATTTCCCTACGCTCGCCCTGATGGTATTGGTAAAGCTTTTGCTCAATATGCAGGTAAATACACATTGTGTATTGCTATTGTACTCACTTTACTATTTGTAATACCTTTGGGTAAACAAGCTATTGTAAGCCTACTTGTTGTGATTATTCTTACTCTACTATTTTCTAATTATGTAAAAAAATTAATCGGTGGGCTGACAGGCGATATTTATGGTGCAATAACTGAAATAACTGAGATAGTTTTGCTCCTCATATTTTTGTACTAATTAATAGATATTGTAAATGCCCAAATATATATGCATCTAAAATAATAACTTCAATGGAGAACAATTGTATGAGGATAACGGTCAAAGCTCCTGGGTCTTGTGGTGAACTAGCGCAAGGGACAATTGCTGGAAAAAACTTTTTGATTACTTGTCCTATTGATCTATATTCTGAAGTTACCGTAGAGCCATGTAAGGGTACGGCATCACTGAATGTTGGCAATAAGGTTATGTCCGCTATCGAAAAAACACTTCATTATCTACAGATTACTGATGACTTTTATATCAATTTAAGGTCAGAATTACCAATTGGTAAAGGAATGGCTTCGAGCAGTGCAGATATTAGTGCTACTTGCCAAAGTATTGCCCTAAGCACCGGAAAAATCTTATCGCCTGATGAAATTGCAGATATTGCTTTATCAATAGAACCTACCGATGGTATTTTTTATCCAGGTATTGTATTATTTGACCATATACAAGGACATATTCGTCGGTGCTTAGGAAATGCAATTCCAATGCATATTGCAATTTTTGATGTTGGTGGAGAGATTGATACCCTTTACTTTAATCAACGCAATGACTTAAAGAAATTAAACAAGGCTAAAGAGATACAAGTACAAGAAGCTATGAATCTAATTGTTAAAGGACTTACTACAAATGATCTCTCTCTTCTTGGTAAAGGAGCTACTCTTAGTGCATTAGCAAATCAAGAAATTTTGTTTAAACCCTATTTAGAAGAAATGATCAGTATTAGTTTATCCTGGGGAGCAGTGGGGGTAAATATTGCGCACAGCGGTACTGTAGTTGGAATTCTATTTCCACCAAATCAACTGCATCACTGTTCGCCTTGTATTAAAGAAATCATTAGGTACTGTAATGGTGTGAAATATTTGCGTAGTGTAAAATTTATCTCTGGTGGATTAAAGAAACAAGAAGGTGATCGTAATGAGTGGACTCAATGCTTTTGAACATGGTGGTAACTTGTATGCTAAGATACGAGAGACAGGTGGCGTTTTATCTGAAATACTAGATTTTAGTGCTAACATTAATCCTTTAGGTATTTCAGATAAAGTTCGACAAACATTACATGAATCTATAGAAACTATTATCCATTATCCTGATGCTCAAGGCCATGCTTTAAAGAATGCTATCAGCCAACATTATCAAGTAAACTCTGCATCAATAACAATTGGTAATGGAGCAGTAGAGCTGATGTACATTTTATGTCATATGCTAGCCCCGAATCGAGTACTGGTAACTGCGCCAACATTTAGTGAATACGAATGTGCAGCAAGGGCCAGTGGAGCAAATATCGAATATTTTTATCTTGATGAGCGAGATAATTTTGAAATTGATATAGAAAAGCTAATAAAAAGATTCACTGACATTGATGTAATATTTATCTGCAATCCTAATAATCCGACTGGTACCTTATTGACAAATAAAAACCTAGAAAAGGTACTAAAAGCCGCTAGTATGCAGGATACCTATGTAGTCATTGATGAGTCATTTATTGACTTTCTACCCAATGCAGCTACGTACACTTGTCGTCAATTAATAACGCAATATGAAAACCTTATCATTTTGCATTCACTTACCAAGTTTTATGCCATACCAGGGCTACGACTTGGTTTTAGTCTAGCCAGCCCTAAAATTACCATGATGTTGCACGCAGGAAAGGATCCTTGGAATGTTAATACGTTAGCTCAGAATGCTGGTGTTGTGGCATTATCGGATAATGATTATCAGCAACATAGCCGAGCCTATGTTGCTAAGTCAAGAATAGAGTTATATAATAATTTATTAGAAATAAAAAAAATAAAGCCATATTTGCCATCTGTAAACTTCATTTTAATAAATATTAAAGGAACATCTATGACAGCAAAACAATTACGAGACACTATGGAAGGACATAATATTTTAATTCGTGATTGTAGTAATTACCCAGGCTTATCTTCAGAAT
>CAMKSY010000249.1 GCA_946415545.1 uncultured Pelosinus sp.
GTGTTCATAATGGTCAAGTATTATTAGGCGATGAAATTTCACCAGATACTTGTCGTTTTTGGGACAGTGAAACAGGCGAAAAACTTGATAAAGATCGTTTCCGTCGTGATCTTGGCAATGTGGAAGATGCTTACAAAGAAATATTGTTCCGCTTAACAGGTGAAAAAGCATGATAAACCAGCTCTTGGAAGTTGATAAAATGGAGGAAGAATGCGGAGTATTTGGCATATATTCCCGGGAAAATAATGTTGCATTAAATACCTATTGGGGATTATATGCCCTGCAGCATCGCGGGCAAGAAAGTGCAGGCATTGCAGTAACAAATGGTTCTTGGATGGATGTATCAAGAGGAATGGGACTGGTAAGTGAAGTATTTCGCCACCAGCTCCCGGATTTACCAGACCAGCATATTGGCATAGGGCATGTTCGCTATTCGACCACTGGCTCCAGTTCCCTCATGAACACACAGCCATTAAAAGTCAAGTATTCAGGTGGGCACATTAGTTTAGCTCATAATGGGAATTTGACCAACGCCCGAGTACTGCGTGAGAAAATGGAAGAACAAGGCAGCATCTTTCAGACAACCATTGATAGTGAAGTGATTGTAAATTTAATAGCCAGGTCTCGTAAAGCTACGTTAGAAGAGAAAATTATAGAGAGTCTATCCCAAATTGAAGGTGCATACTGTCTAGTGATTATGACAGAGGAAAAACTAATTGGTGTGCGTGATCCTCATGGTCTTCGTCCATTATGCATTGGCAAAGTTAAGGATGGTTTTGTCCTCTCTTCTGAATCCTGTGCTTTGGATACCGTTGATGCAGAGTTTGTAAGGGATGTAGAACCGGGTGAAATGGTTATTATTGATCATACAGGAATAACTGCAGAGCGTTTTGGCGATAAAGCCAATCAAGCATTGTGTGTATTTGAATATATTTATTTTGCTCGTCCAGACAGCATTATTGATGGACAAAGTGTTTATCAAGCTCGGTTTGAAATGGGACGCACCTTGGCGCGCCAAAGTGGGCTTAAGGCAGATATTGTTATCTCTGTACCCGACTCAGGGACAACGGCCGCATTAGGATTTAGTCATGAATCAGGAGTGCTCTTTGCAGAAGGCTTAATCAAGAATCGCTATATTGGTCGTACTTTTATTCAGCCTGATCAAAAAGACAGAGATCGAAGTGTTAAAATTAAGCTCAATGCGATTAAGTCTATCGTAAAAGGTAAATCGGTTATTATGGTGGATGATTCTATTGTACGGGGAACAACCAGTGGTAAGATTGTACGAATGATTCGTGACGCTGGAGCAACCGAAGTTCATATGTGTGTCAGTTCACCCCCAATTATTTACCCTTGTTATTATGGAATTGATACGTCAGTGCGTAAAGAACTCATTGCCGCGACAAAGAGTGTAGAAGAAATACGAGATTTTATTGGTGCGGATTCGCTGCACTATCTTACAATCGAAGGGTTGGCTACGTCTCTTAAAGCAGTGCAAGATAAAAAAATGTGCTATGCCTGCTTTAATTCCGAATATCCAGGCAGCACACCTTGTGAACAGCATTGTGGTGGTAATAAGTATGTCTTTGAACAGGAGGGCCCTTTATGAGCCAATTAACATATCGTGATGCTGGTGTTGACATCGATGCTGGTAATAAAGCTGTAGATTTAATGAAACAACATGTTCGTTCTACCTATCGTCCAGAAGTGCTGGGGGATATTGGCGGTTTTGGCGGTCTATTTGCCCTTGATGTTGCTAAATACCGTCAACCAGTATTGGTTTCTGGTACAGATGGTGTTGGTACAAAGTTATGTATTGCCTTTATGGCTGACAAACATGATACGATTGGTCAGGATGCAGTGGCAATGTGTGTAAATGATATCTTAGTACAAGGGGCTGAACCCTTATTTTTCTTGGATTATTTAGCAGTGGGGAAATTGTCGCCAGAACAAGTAGCGGCTATTGTCAGTGGTATTGCTGGAGCTTGCCTGGAATCGGGATGTTCCCTGATTGGTGGCGAAACGGCCGAAATGGCAAGTTTTTATAAAAAGGGAGAATATGATATTGGCGGTTTTGCCGTAGGTGTTGCAGAACGCTCCAAATTAATTACGGGACAAACCATACAGCCTGGAGATGTACTGATTGGTCTGCCTTCCAGTGGACTGCATTCCAACGGCTATTCATTAGTTCGAAAGATCTGCTTTGATGTAAAGCAAATGGATATCAATCAAATGGTTCCTGAATTAGAAAAGACATTAGGAGAAGAATTACTAATTCCTACTAAGCTATATCCGAAGGCTTGTTTGCCTTTAATTGAAAAATATGCAATAAAAGGCATGGTGCATATCACCGGTGGCGGTTTTTACGAAAATATTCCTCGCGTATTGCCGGAAGGATGCGGCGCTATGGTGGATACGGAAAGCTGGCCTAAGCCACCTGTATTTTCTCTATTGCAGCAATGGGGAAATGTCGCTTGGACGGAAATGTATCGAACCTTTAATATGGGGATTGGTATGATATTGGTTGTCTCTCCAGCTGATGTCAAGCAGATTCAAGATGATCTTTCTGCAAGAGGCGAAGCATCTTTTGTCATTGGTCAAGTAACGCAGGGAGCCAAGGAGACGGTGCTGAAAGGTGGCATCTTTGGTGAGTAAAACCATACTGGGTATATTGGCTTCTGGACGGGGAAGCAATATGCAGGCCATTTGCAATAGCATTGATGCTGGACTCCTGCAAGCTAAAGTTGGTCTAGTGATTAGTGATAAAGCAAATGCCAAGGTGCTGGAACATGCAGCGGCTAAGGGAATTCCGGCAATATGCATAGAACGTAAAGATTTTCCGTCAAAACAAGAGTTTGAAGCAGCCATCGCGCAAAAGCTTACTTTATATCATGTAGATTTAGTGGTATTAGCAGGGTTCATGCGTATTTTAAGTGCATATTTCGTTAATCTTTTCTCAGGCAGCATTATGAATATTCATCCATCATTATTGCCGGCTTTTCCTGGGCTGGATGCTCACGAACAAGCGATTGCCTATGGGGCAAAAGTTTCTGGCTGCACCATACATTTTGTCGATGAAGGTATGGATACGGGACCCATTATCATGCAGCAGGCTGTATCTATACTTGCTGATGATACGGTAGAGACCTTAAGTGAACGCATTTTGGCAGTAGAGCATGAATTATACCCTCAAGCAATACGTCTGTATTGTGAACAGCGCCTTTGTATCGAAGGTCGCAATGTAAAAATTATATAGCTACAAGTGAGGAATAAAAATGAACATCAAGCGTGCCCTTATTAGCGTTTCAGATAAAACAGGTATTGTTGAATTTGCTCAGCAATTACATCAGTATGGTGTGGAAATTATCTCTACTGGTGGTACGATGAAAACATTGCGGGAAGCAGGAATTCCTGTGAAATATGTAAGTGATATTACTGGCTTTCCGGAAATTATGGATGGTCGTGTAAAAACATTAAACCCTTATATTCATGGCGGAATCTTAGCTGTTCGTGATAATAAAGAGCATGTAGAAGCCATGGAGAAACATCACATTTCAGCTATTGATATGGTAGTTGTCAATTTATATCCTTTTCGCCAGACGATAGAGCGTCCGAATGTGCTGCTGGAAGATGCTGTAGAAAATATTGATATTGGCGGACCGGCTATGATTCGTGCAGCATCAAAAAATTTCCAATATGTAACAGTGGTAGTGAATCCAGCACGTTATGGTGATATTTTAAAGCAGTTGGCACAAGAAAATGATATTTTACCTGCCTATCGCATGGCATTAGCAAAAGAGGCTTTTCATCATACTGCTGAATATGATGCTTGCATTGCCACTTATTTAGCCGGTCAGTTGGGAGAAGGTGATTTTCCCGAAACGATGCATTTAGTCTATGAAAAAGTACAGCCCTTGCGCTACGGAGAAAATCCACAACAACAGGCTGCTTTTTATCGTGAGAAAAATGTTGCTGGTGTAGGTGTAGCAAATGCTTGTCAGCTTCATGGTAAGGAATTGTCATTTAATAATATTGTGGATGTAGAATCTGCTTATAGTATTGTTGCTGAATTTGACAAACCAGCTGCTGCTATCATCAAACATACGAATCCATGTGGAACAGGTGTAGGTGCTGATTTAGCCGAAGCCTATGCAAAAGCATATCAAGCTGACCCAGTATCTGCCTTTGGCGGAATTATTGGTTTGAACCGAGATGTGGATGTGGCGACGGCTGTTCAGATTAACAAACTGTTTGCTGAAGCAGTTATTGCTCGGGGGTATACAAAAGATGCCTTGGAACTTCTTACGAAGAAACAAAATCTTCGTCTTTTGGTAGCAGACAAAATGCAGCAAAATTGTAAGCAAATCGATATAAAAGCCGTTTCAGGCGGTATGCTGGTGCAAGATAAGGACGTAGTCACTGAGGCTCATCACGAAATGAAAGTCGTCACTAAAAATCAACCAAGCAGTGAAGAGTGGGAACAGCTGATACTTGCCTGGAAGGTAGTAAAACATGTAAAATCCAATGCCATTGTAATTGCTAATGATAATCAGACCTTAGGTGTTGGCGCCGGGCAAATGAATCGGGTAGGAGCAGCCGCGATTGCTTTAGAGCAAGCTGGTGATAAAGCGAAAGGGGCAGTACTAGCCTCTGATGCATTTCTTCCTTTCCGTGATACAGTGGATACTGCGGCAAAAGCGGGAATTAAAGTTATTATTCAACCTGGCGGTTCCGTACGTGATCAAGAGTCGATCGAAGCTGCTGATGAACATGGTATTGCTATGGTCTTTACAGGAACAAGGCATTTTAAACATTGATTTATAAGATGAAAATTCAGGGCAATTAGCGGACAGCCCAATGGAAGGAGATACTATGAACCTGTTAGTAATCGGCAGCGGTGGGCGTGAGCATGCCTTAGTAGCCAAGTTAAAAGAAAATGCAGAAGTACAAAAAATATATTGTATCCCTGGTAATCCAGGTATCGCTCAAATCGCTGAATGTGTAGAAATAGATAGTTTGGATAATGCTGCTCTTGTAGCATTTGCCAAGGATCATTCTATTGACCTAACTGTGGTAGGTCCTGAAATTCCGTTGTCGAATGGTATTGTAGATGCTTTTAAGGCAAATGGACTCGCTTGTTTTGGACCGACTAGGGCTGCTGCTCAGATTGAGAGTTCTAAAACCTTTGCTAAGCAGTTAATGGCAAAGTATGATATTCCTACAGCTAAATTTGCTGTATTTAATCATGCTAAGGAAGCAAAAGAGTATATACAATTACAAGGTGCCCCTGTGGTTGTAAAAGCGGATGGCTTGGCAGCAGGCAAAGGTGTCGTGGTGGCGATGACTATGGATGAAGCCTTAGCCGCAGTGGATATGATCATGTGCGAAAATGTCTTTGGTCAGGCAGGTAATCAGGTTGTAATTGAGGAATTTTTGGTTGGTGAAGAAGCCTCCATATTGGCTTTTACTGATGGTAAAACGATCATTCCAATGGTGGCAGCTCAAGATCATAAACGGGTCTATGAGCATGATCGAGGGCCGAATACAGGAGGTATGGGAGCATATGCGCCTGCGCCGATAATTACTGCTGCTGTCAGTGAGCAAGTAATGAAAGAAGTCTTACAGCCAACGATTCATGCTATGGAGAGTGAAGGATGCTTTTATTCTGGGTGTTTGTATTTGGGGTTGATTATGACTGCAGATGGTCCTAAGGTAATCGAATTTAATGCGCGTTTTGGTGATCCTGAAACCCAAGTTGTGCTGCCTCTTTTGGATAGTGATTTAGTAACTATTATGCACGCTTGTATTAATGGTACCTTAGCTGATGCGACTGTAAAATGGAAAGAAGAAGCTGCTGTCTGTGTGGTATTAGCTGCTGGCGGATATCCGGAAACGTATCATAAAGGAGATATCATTAGTGGTATAGATAAAGCTGAGCAGCAGGGTGCTTACGTATTTCACGCTGGTACCGCCAGTGATAAAGGGCAAGTAGTAACAAACGGTGGGCGTGTACTTGGTGTAACTGCCACAGCGTCTGATATTAGACAAGCGGTAGATAAGGCTTACCAAGCTATTGAATCGATTCAATTTAAGGATATGCACTATCGAAAAGATATTGCTCATCGGGCAATAAGTAAAGCTTAATATATCAAGTTCTAAATAATTTTTAATTTCGTAAAAAAGTAGGCAGGGAGTATTGAAATGAATCCTTGCCTACTTTTTTGTAGGTATGAAAAGCATATAAATTTTGCTGGTTTGTGTAAGAGGCTTAGCGATTGCGATTCATGACAGACATTATTTC
>CAMKSY010000250.1 GCA_946415545.1 uncultured Pelosinus sp.
TATAGAAGCGGCAAAAAATGCTGGTGCTCATGAGTTTATTATGGGGCTGCCGGAAGGTTACGATACTCTGGTAGGGGAAGGCGGACATGGATTAAGCGGAGGAGAATGCAAGCGATTAGCCATTGCCAGGGCATTTCTGCAGGATGCTCCTTTCTTACTGTTAGATGAAGCGACTGCAGGACTAGATCCACAAAGTGAAGCCGTAATTGATCAAGCCTTAAGCAGACTGATGCAAAAGCGTACCGTACTAATTATTGCTCATCGGCTGAGTACTGTGTATAAAGCTCATTGTATCGTGGTGCTTCATGACGGAAAGCAGGCTGAAGCTGGAACTCATGAGGAACTTATGAAGAATCAGGGTTTATATTCTCATCTGGTATTGGCCTTTAGAGGTGGAAGATGAATATATTACTACGTTTGTTGCAGATTATGGGTTCTTCTTGGCGGACCATGGTGATGGCAGGTTTCTTTGGTTTTCTGACCGTTGGGAGTAATATCGGATTGATGGCAGCATCTGCATATTTGATTTCTGGTGCTGCTTTGCATCCTTCCATTACCGAGTTATCCATTGCTATTGTAGGAGTGCGCTTTTTTGGAATTGCCCGGGCGGTTTTTCGTTACTTAGAACGTTATGTTTCTCATGATGCCACATTTCGTTTGCTAGGTACCGTACGGGTATGGTTTTATACAAAGCTAGAAGGTTTAGCCCCAGCTCGGCTCTTGGAATGGAGAAGCGGTGAGCTTTTTAGTGCTATCGTTAGTGATGTGGAAACGTTAAAGGAATTTTATCTTCGGGTGTTGGCTCCCCCTTTCATTGCTATTTTAGTGGTAGTTGGCACATGCTTGTTTCTGGCGCAATTTAATCTAGTTTTTGTCTATCTCCTAACTGGTGGGGCGATATTCCTGGGGGTACTCTTGCCTTTGGCAGTTTCGCGGGCACAAAAATCCTTAGCAGAGGAGTTAGTGACGGCGAGGATGCAGATGAAAGCCCAAATGGTGGATAGTATTACAGGCATTGTAGAGCTTGCCGCTTTTGGTCAAACTCACCGCCAAGCCCAGGATATTGCTGAACTTGATAACACATTGGCAGGGATTGAAGGCAAGGTCGTGAACCAGGCGGGGATAATCGATGCCCTGGGATTATTTATTGTAAATGCTACGGTGTGGCTGGTTTTATGGTTTGCGATTCCCTTAGTACACAGTGGTCAGCTGGAGGGCATTTACTTGGCAGTTGTAGCTCTAACGGTGCAAAGCAGTTTTGAGGCTGTGCTGCCGCTGCCATTAGCAGTGCACTTTTTGGCTGAAAGCATGGCAGCCGCCAGGCGGCTGTTTGGGATTGTCGATCGGTTACCAGCGGTTATTGAGCAGACCGAAGGTATTTTGACCGGAACAGATGCGACGATTACAGTAAAAGACCTAAGTTTTCGTTATCGTCCAAATGGGTCGGCAGTTTTGCGTAATGTTTCCTTTACCGTTGCTTCTGGGCAGCGTGTTGCAATTGTTGGCCCAAGCGGGGCAGGGAAAAGTACATTATTATACGTTTTGCTGCGTTTTTGGGAATACGAAGAAGGAAGTATCCTCCTTGGCAGTCATGAGTTAAAAAAGTATCAGTCTCAAAATTTACGGACAATGTTTAGTGTAGTATCTCAGCAAAGCCACATGTTTAATGCCAGTATTCGGGATAATATTTTACTGGCAAAGCCTGATGCCAGTGAAGACGAGTTTGAGAAAGTAATAGAGAACGCAGAGCTGACGGAGCTGCTAAGATCTCTGCCCCAGGGTTCTAACACGATGGTTGGACAGAATGGCTTTGCTTTATCCGGAGGGCAGCGGCAGCGCATAGCTATTGCCCGGGCTTTACTGCGAAATGCTCCAATTCTCATTTTAGATGAACCAACCGTTGGACTGGATTCTTTAACAGAAGAGGCTGTCATGGGAACTCTTGCTAAATTGATGGCTGGGCGCACTACCATTTTAATCACCCATCGCTTGACAGGTCTTAAGCATATCGATACGATCTTTGTGCTTGAGGCTGGACAGATTATTGAACAGGGGACGCAGGAAGATTTATTAAAAAATGAAGGATTATTTTATCAATTATGGCATTTACAACATGATGTGGTATAATATTCAAGAAAATGATGATATAGGATGCATCAAAAAAACTTGTAAAGTAGTTGCTCATGATAGGAGATGGAGTAAGAGATATGCTAGAGGCCTTATTTTCTGTAGAAAAAGATTGCCCTATTTGTCAAGAAACTTTTCAGGTAACCCGGGTGCGGTCTCGTTTGGTAATGATAAAGCAGGATTCCGATTTTTGTTCGTATTATAAAGATATCAATCCTTACTATTATAAAATTTGGATGTGCCCTCATTGTGGCTATGCAGCTCAGGATAATTATTTTGAAGAAATTCTGCCTGTAGCGGCAGAGCGCATACAAGGATTTTTTGCAGACCGGAATATAAGCATTGATTTAAGTGGAACACGCAGCAGAGAGCATGGGATTGTGAGCCATCAATTAGCAATTGTTTGTGCTGAATTGGCCTCGGTTCCTGCCAGCAGATTGGCTGGACTGCATATGCGATTAGGCTGGCTATATCGAGAAGCTAAAGCGGTAGAACAGGAACAAGCTACTTTGCTTAAAGCGGTTGATTATTATGAGCACGCTTTGGACAATGAAAATATGCCGATAGGTCCATTGACGGAGCTGACAATTACGTATTTGATTGGTGATTTGCTGCGTCGTACAGGTCATAGCGAGAGAGCTTTGCTGTATTTAAATAAAGTCGTTAGCAGCCCTAAAGCCAGACAGGAAAAAAGGATTGCTGATTTAGCCCGGAACGCTTGGCAGGAAGTGCGTGCCGAGAGACGTGAAAAAGAGGAAAATCCATGATCAAGATGCGGCATTTTACCCTTTGAGTAAATAATAGTGAAATAGATGCAGTCGGTGTACAGTTCTACAGAAGAAAACTCTGAAAAGTGAGGAAGGGCTGTAAAAGTGTTTTCTGTAAAAATACACTTGACTTTCTTAAGATGATAAAATATAATATGTTTAAATTGATACATGAACATGAGGAAAGGGAAATTAAGTGTGCAGAATGTACAGAGAGCCGACGGATGGTGTAAGTCGGTCATTTTGACAGTTGGTTCCGCCCTGGAGTGGCTAATGAAGAATTATGACGGGTGTCGCCCGGTATAGCGATAAGAGTTGGCTATATATGTAGCAATTTGGGTGGCAACGCGGGAATATCTCTCGTCCCTGGTGGGATGAGGGGTTTTTTTATATCTTTTTTTAGGATAGCATGTCTATTTATATTGAAAATGTAGAAGTGTAAGATGATAATTATATGGAGGGAATGTAAATGAGAATATTAGTAAGTGATCCGGTTTCAGCACAAGGGGTAGAACTGTTGCAAAAAGAATATGAGGTAGATGTTAAGATAAAACTACCGATTGAGGAGTTAATCAAAATTATTCCTCAATACGATGCTTTAGTAGTACGCAGTGAAACGAAGGTGACTAGAGCGGTTATTGAAGCAGCGGTTAATTTAAAAGTAATAGGCCGTGCTGGAGTAGGCGTTGATAATATTGATGTGGAAGCAGCTACCCAAAAAGGCATCATTGTACTTAATGCACCAGAAGGAAATACAATTGCCGCAACAGAACATACAATGGCAATGATGCTGGCGCTGGCACGTAATGTTCCTCAAGCTCATGCCAGCTTAAAAAGTGGTCAGTGGCTGCGCAGCAAGATGATGGGTGTGGAAATGCGCGGTAAAACATTAGGAATTTTGGGGCTGGGGCGTATTGGTTCAGGTGTGGCCAAAAGAGCGTTAGCCATGGAAATGAATGTTGTAGCTTATGACCCTTTTATTAACGCCGAGCAGGCCGCAGCTATGGGGATTCAACTACTGGAACTGGATGAAATTTTCCCATTGGCAGATTTCATTACATTGCATTTACCTTTTACCTCTGAAACAAAATATTTGTTAAACAAAGAGCGTTTTGCCAAAATGAAGCCCAGTGTACGGATTATAAACTGTGCACGAGGCGGTGTCATTCATGAAGGGGATTTGGCAGAGGCTGTTGAACAAGGTATTGTAGCAGGTGCAGCAATTGATGTATTCGAAAAGGAACCCGTTAATCCGGAAAATCCGCTATTAAAGCTGGAGCAGGTAATTGTGACACCTCATTTGGGAGCTTCTACAGCAGAAGCACAAGTTGGTGTGGCAGTGGATGTGGCAAAAGGTATTATTGCAGCACTGAAGGGGGAACCTATTGCTACGGCAGTAAATATGGCACCGATTCAGTCTCATGTGTTAGAAGTCATTCGTCCCTATTTCAACTTGGCAGAAAAAATGGGTTGTTTGGCCATTAATTTGGCCGAAGGACGTATAACAGCAGTTGATGTAGAATATAATGGGGAAATTAGTGAAGTTGATACCAAAATGCTGACCACAGCTATGATTAAAGGTTTACTGAATTCCATTTTGACTGAGCATATTAATTATGTGAATGCTCCAGGGGTTGCAAAGTCCCGCGGTATTAAAATACGGGAAGTAAAAAGTAAAGAAACGGCTAACTTTTCTAATTTGATTACTGTACGAGTGTATACAGATAAAAAGACCCATGTTGTAGCCGGAACTTTGTTTGGACACGAAGAAGCCCGTATTGTAATGATTGATGGATACCGGGTGGATGTTGAGCCCCAAGGCTGGCTGATTGTAGGACTTCATTTGGATCGTCCGGGAATGATCGGTTATGTTGGCACCATTTTAGGTACTGATGGGATTAATATTAACAGTATGCAGGTTGGCCGTACAGAAGTTACGGGAACCAATATTATGGTGATGAGTGTAGATTCTGATGTACCAGCAGCGACGATGCTTAAAATAAAAGCTGTGGATGGAATTTTGGGAGCAAAAATGATTAACTTTTGTGTAATTTAGGAGGAAAAAATATGGCTAGTGTAAAACCTTTCCGCGGTCTTAGACCGGCACCCGAATTGGCAGATAAAGTGGTTTCTCTGCCTTATGATGTAATGGACTCTGCTGAAGCAAGAGCTATTACGTCCCAAAATGAATTGAGCTTTTTGCGGATCACTAAGTCGGAGGTGGATCTTGCTCCTGATGTGAATCCTTATTCAGAAGAAGTATATCAAAAAGCCAATGAAAATCTTCAAGATTTTATAAAAAAGGGAATTTTAATTCAGGATGAGAAACCTTGCTTTTATATTTATAAGCAGCAGATGGGAAGCCATACTCAGGTCGGATTGGTGGCAACGGTATCTGTTGTTGAATATAACAATAATATTGTTAAGAAGCATGAATTAACCAGGCCGGATAAAGAACAGGACCGGATCAATAATATTACAGCTACAGGGGCGCAGACAGGAGCTGTATTTATAACCTATAAAGCAAATGATCATATAAATGCTGTTATCGCTCAAGGAATGACAAAGCAGCCAGTATATGACTTTGTCACTGAAGATGGAAATCGTCACACACTGTATGTTGTAGACGATGCTGTAAAGATAAAGGCAATAGAGCAGGCTTTTGCCCGTGTTGAATCCTTATATATTGCTGATGGGCATCATCGTTCTGCTGCCGCTGCCAGGGTTTTTGAAACCTGCAGGGCAAATAATCCTGACCATACTGGTGAAGAAGCATACACCAGGTTTCTAGCAGTGATTATTCCCCATACAATGACGAAGATTATGGATTATAATCGTGTTGTAAAAGATTTAAATGGATTAACAGAAGAAGTCTTTCTTGAAAAAATTCAAGAAAAATTTAATATTGAACCGTGTACTCGCATCTCATGCAAAGCCGAATATCCTCATTATTTTGGTATGTATTTAAATAAAGCGTGGTACAAATTAGTGGCGAAACCAGATAGTTATGATGAAACAGATCCCGTAGAAAGGCTGGATGTTAGTATCCTTCAGAGCAATTTGTTAGAACCTGTATTGGGAATTGGAAACCTTCGTACGGATAAACGTATTGATTTTGTCGGAGGTATTCGCGGCATGGGAGAATTAGAGCGTTTAGTAGATAGTGGTGAATATGCTGTTGCTTTTTCTATGTTCCCGACATCGACGAAGGATTTAATGGCAATTGCTGATGCTGACCAAATTATGCCCCCTAAGTCAACCTGGTTTGAACCAAAACTTAGGGATGCGATCGCAGTACATTTGATAAATGGAGGAAACTAAAGATGGCACAGCGTGTTTTCAATTTCAATGCAGGTCCGGCAGTACTGCCTTTAGAGGTGCTGCAAGAAGTAC
>CAMKSY010000251.1 GCA_946415545.1 uncultured Pelosinus sp.
TGCATAACTCCTCCATCCGCTTTATCGGCATCTTCTAGGAAATTGTTATACTTTCCGAAATATGTATATTTAAGACCTAAAGTAAATTTATCATTAAATGCATAGTCTGCTTTCAAGATACCTTTATGCTTGGGAACTTTTTTGAGGCCGCTTTTAGTCCAATCAATAATGCTTTTGTTATTTTCTTCAAGGAATTTGCGTCCAAAATCAGTGTAATCACTTTGCCCATGCAAATAAGCATAGCCTTCCTGTAACGTCAACTTGCCAAAATTTTGGCGCAGTGAAAGCTCTAGACCCTTGCGTCTGGTTTTCAACATATTAAGCGTCTGCATCGTAAGATACCCATTATCATCGAACAGATAGATACGATTCATTTGATTATCCGTATTCGAATTAAATAAAGTTAAATTCACAGTTGATATACCGATTTTGTCACGTAAACCGATTTCGTATAAATCAAAGATTTCATCTTTTGCAGATGTTCCAACATATCTTTTGCTTCCATTAATTCTTATTTCGTCCGTAATCTGTATTCCATCAGGAGAAGTATATCCTCTTTCATACCGTGCATAAAGCCTTCCCGTATCATTGTAATGGTAAGCCAGGGAAAGTTCTTTTGCAGTATTCCAGCGCTCTGACGTTCCAGCACCATTGATGTTATTACCAACTTTATCAAAGCTCCAATCTATTTTTTCTCTCCGTATCCCTTGAGTGAACGTATATTTCCCTCTGGACATATTATTCAATAGATAAACTGCATTTGTTTTTTTATTATAGTTAAATGATAAAGGAACAATCTTATAGGTTTTTTGTGCGGAGCTCACAAGCTTATAATCATTATATCCAATTTCTGCATCTTGTTCATAAAGATCTAGACCGATCAAAAGGTTATTTTTTTTGCCATAAGAATGGTCAAATTTAAGCTTTGCACCTTTAGTTTTATGATCCATTTTTTTATCTTCATACTTGCTATTCATGAAATATCCAGTATTATAAAAAAGATCACTGCTGAATTTCTATGTAGTACTTAAATTCTTCTGATACCCAACGTTGTATGAATCCATTTTCCTGTCTGCAAATAAATACGGTCTTCTTGTTTCTGTTATTTTGTGCCCATCTGCATCCAAGCCAACGGTGTAGGTTTCATAATTAGGCACATAATCTCTTCCCGCCTTCGCCACTTTAGTAGGCTGGATGTTGGCAATATATTGACCTTCTTCCTCTAAATGACTCATACGAAACGTTAATCGTTGGCCTTGGCCAGCGTCATACTGAACTCCAGCAGAAAGATACTCACTGTTTTTATATGTATCTTTAAAATATAAATCCCTGTCCTGTTTAAAGTATCCAATTTCCGTTGTTATTTTATCGTTGATTTTTTCTCCATAATTAAAGTTAGCGCGATAACCATCTGTATTCCATTCTGTTGAAATTGTCTTATTTGGCTTATTCATACTACGCAAGTTAGTTGTGATATTGATAATTCCCCCGGATGCTCCTGAACCATAAAGAACCGAACCACCACCCGGAATGATTTCAATTTTTTCAATTTGCTCAACTGGAACCACATCATAATTTGTACTTAGCGGGTGATTGACAAAGGTTGTTATCGGGGCTCCGTCCAACAAAACCTGGATGTTTCTTACTGACTGATCCGATCCTTGTCCGCGAATATCAATATCGCCCATCCCCGTTGCTCCTACAGAGATACTTGGGATGTCCTTTAAAATATCAGAAACTCCTTTATAGCCCTTATCCTGAATATCTTCTTTTGTAATTACAATAATTTGCTTAGTATCTCTTAAACGCTCAACCTCTACATAATCCGGATTCACATACAGATCCTGCAGTTCAATACTTGTTTCTGCATGTGCTGGTGACACCGATCCGCCAATTCCTATCACGATTGCTGTCGAAAGAACAGCATATGCCATTTTCTTTTGCATAACATGTACCTCCCGTAAATTTAAAACAAATAGTTGAAGCCATCCTGCGTCAATTGGGCAAAAAACTAGTACCCAATAAAAAAATCCGCCTCTAAACTAGTTAGTGACGGAGCTCCTGGCTCTCTGTTAATTATTTTATTGATTAAATAATACATGAAAATGATAATCGTTGTCAATTGTTTTTTTGAAAAGATCCAAACACCATCATTCTTTTATAATGCGACTGATAGAAATTTGGACCTATGATCTCATTTTAGTAAAGCCTATCATTCTCTCTTGATATACAAATATTGAATATCGATTCTACTATCCGTTTCAAAAATAGTCGTTTCTCATATAAAAAAGCCTTCTAGCAAAATCACTAGAAGGCTTGAAATTCTATATGGTGCGCCCGGCAGGAATCGAACCTGCGCACATGGCTTCGGAGGCCAATGCTCTATCCCCTGAGCTACGGGCGCACATGGATGATTTAAACCACAAAATTTATTATATCATAAAACAAATACCCTGTCTAATCAATTATCGTTGTAACCTCTCATCATTTATAATCAATCTTTGCCTGACAATAAGAACATACTTTAGCTTCCCGTTCTATCTCGTTCCCACAAGACTGACATTTTAACTGCAGAGTATGCTTACAATAAGGACATACTAGAAAACTCTCCTGAACTTTACTGCCACACATAGGGCAAGGGGTCGTTTCTTCTACCACAGTTGCTTCTATATCAATAACATCTGGATCAATGTTGCGCTGCCTACCTATATTGGGCTTGCGTCCCAGTAATAAATATAAGGGAACGATTACAATGGGCATCGGTATACTAGCTGCAGCCCATAATAGTGAGGTAAAAAAAGGCTGCCCTAGTTTTTTTGCATCATTATATATAAAATACGCAGCTATTAGCCCAATCAACATATTAATTCCCATATCAAAACCACCTTACTCTAATGATACGTTATTATAGCATCAAAAACAGCAGGTAGGCAACACCTAAGGCTTAGCTGCTAATTTCATGCAGAGACTTGCCTTTTGTCTCTTCACCAAATAACCAGACGATAACCGCTACTCCTAACATCACAATGGTAAACATCATAAACACCTTATTAAAGCCGTCATTTCCAGATATCATATAACCGACAACCGTAGGTGCTAAAATACCGCCAATGCGACCTACAGCAGCTGCCCAGCCAGATCCATAGGCACGAACTTTAGTAGGATATAGCTCTGGAGTGTAGGTATATACGACTCCCCATGCTCCTAAATTAAAAAATGACATCATGCTGCCCCACCATAATACAGTCGCAGCATTTCCTCCCTGTCCAAAGAAATAAGCACATACAGCACAAGCCGCTAAAAAACCCGATAAGGTAGCTTTACGTCCGATACGATCTACAAGATAGGCTGCAGCAAAATACCCTGGTAATTGAGCCAGTGTCATAACTAGCACATATTCAAAGGTTTTAAGAACTGTATATCCCTGTCCTACCATTAAGGACGGCAGCCAAGTAAATATTCCATAATAAGAATACACAATGCCAAACCATAATATCCACAACATGATTGTCCGTTTAATAAACTGCATTTTCCAAAGATCTGCAAAAACAGCTGGGGTTATATCTTTATTCTCTGGCGCAATGATACTAGCAGCAGGCTTTATTCCTGCAGACTCTTCCAGCTTGCTAACAAGATCATGAGCCTCTTTTACTTTTCCCTTACCCAGTAAATAAGGAATTGACTCTGGTACTGACTTCCAGACCTTGAATACATATAAAGCAGGTAATGCACCAATAAAAAAAGCAATATTCCAGCCATAGCTAGGAATCACCAGATAAGAAATTAAAGCTGCAACTAACCAACCGATTCCCCAAAAGCTTTCTAATAGCACTACAAAACGCCCTCTAGCTGTAGGTGGTGCATATTCACTTACTAGAGTAACTGCTACTGGAAGCTGTCCCCCTAGACCGAAACCTACCAGGAAACGAAACAGTAATAAGGATTCAAAGCTCCATGCCAAGCCACACAAACCTGTAGCTACACTATACATAACAAGAGTAGCCGAAAATACTTTCTTGCGTCCAAAATGATCTGCCATGGATCCAGACAATACAGCACCTAATGCCATTCCCACCAAGCCAATACTGCCTATGTAGCCAACTTGAGTACTCGTCAGCCCCCATACTTTTGCAAGGGTCGGTAGAACAAAAGCAATAATGCCTGTATCCATGGCATCAAACATCCACCCTAGTCCTGTAATTACTAATAAACGATAATGAAATTTGGTCACAGGTACATTTTCTAACCGAGTAATAATATCCATAAGGCCCTCCAATGTAATAACATCTGTCTTGTCATATGTATATATTATAACGCTTCTCTTTCTCCATGACAATAGTTTGCTAGAAATCCCTGCTCAGCATGCATGTTCTATATAAAAAAGCTCTCCAACCTCTTAGGATGGAAAGCCAAAGTCTGCTTTTATGTTATTGTGTACAAATTTTGTTTCACTCTTAGTCAAGGATGTTATTCCACCTCGCTTGAGTTGAATTAATGAATCTTCCACCATCGTTATATGTTTCCCCATTGCTTTTCGAGCCAGACTAGGTTTTTTCTGCTCAATTGCATGAAAAATGGAACAATGCGAATCATATAACACATTCTGCATATTTTCTTCCATAAAAATTTTTTGTCTGGAGAATCGATAGGTACTATTCATTAAATCTGAAACAGCTCCCATTAATTTAATCATAATAGGGTTATGAGCGGCTTTTAGTATCGCAAAATGAAATTCTGCGTCTGCCTTGTCACCCACTTCTCCATCATTCACTTCATCTATCATACGGTGCAGAGCAGCTCGCATTTCTTCTATATCATCTGGCGTCGCACGAGTAGCTGCTAACGCAGCAATTTCAACTTCTAACGTTTTTCTTACTTCTAATAAATTCATTGCATCATCAACGTTTACATGTAATAAAAAAGATAATGGCTCAAGCATTCCTTCAAAAGACACCTGACGTACAAAACTGCCCTCTCCAGGACGTATCGTTATAATCCCCATTATTTCCAAGGCACTGAATGCTTCTCTTATAGAAGCGCGGCTAACATTTAGTTTCTCTGATAATTCACGTTCCGATAATAGTTTGTCACCTGGCTGCAATTCCCCGATAACAATAAGCTGCTTAATTTGCTCAATTACTTCTTCATAAACTTTTCTTGTTTTAACTGGCTTAAACATATAATCCCCCATCTTCCCTTAATCATTGCAGAGATCTAAAATGTCAGTAATAAGGATGTACGATTTATCAGTTAAATACATGGCGGGCTGCATAGTTTGCCGCCCGCCATGTCCTAGAAGTGTTAGTAACGATGATTATCTATTACATCACTTATAATCATATTTCTTTTATGATATACTATTTTCTTTCATAAGTCTAGACCCTAGTATAGCATTTACCTAGAAGTCCTTATGGGATCATCCATTGCAACCAATAGGCCTGTACATAGGTCATAATACCAACAATAACAGCTAGTACGAGAGAGTGTTTTACAGTAAAGCCAAACAAATCTCCTTCTTTACCAACTAATCCAGTAGCTGCAGTAGCTACTGCAATACTTTGTGGTGAAATCATCTTACCACAAACACCACCTGAGGAGTTTGCAGCAACTGTTAAAATAGGATCAACACCAACTTGTGTTCCTGTAACAGCCTGCAAGTTGCCAAATAACGCATTTGCAGAAGTATCGGAACCAGTTAAGAATACACCCAACCATCCTAAGAATGGGGAGAAGAATGGGAAGAAAGAACCTGTGCCTGCAAGGAATAAACCAAGAGTTGAGCTCATACCGGAATAATTCATGATATAAGCCAAACCAAGAACACAAGGAATCGTAATCAAAGGTTTTGTTAATTGTTTTAATGTTTTTGTGAAAATAGAAATGAATCTTCCAGGACCAACGCCTAATACTAGCGCTGTAATGATTGCTGCAATAAACAAAGCCGTACCTGCTGCACTAAGCCAGTTAAGCTTATAAAGAGCTGCCATCGCAGTTGGAACTTTAGCAATTGGAGCCACCTGCATAACGACTTTATCCAAACCTGGAACTAAGAATTTCAGTGTAACAGTATCTAAAGCTGCTACTACTGGTTTTAAGCCCCACAAGATAACCATAACAGTCAAGATAATGAATGGAGACCATGCTTTCATTACTTTACCGAAAGTTAATGCTGCACGATTTGCAACAAGAGTAGGTGCTGGTTCG
>CAMKSY010000252.1 GCA_946415545.1 uncultured Pelosinus sp.
ACCAAAATAGCATTTTTTAATCCTAGTTTTTTGCGTTCAGCAGTTTCTTCCAGCCAGCTATCCAGTAAGAATTGAGGTACCTCAACTACATTCAAATTTTGCTTGCTCGCCCGTGGTATCAGTTTTTCATAAAATGTCATCCTATCCTTGACCAGTGTCATGACTGTTTTTGCGTTCTCTTCATGCAGTTCTGCACAATAAGTTGTTATCTCTCCGTTCTGATCCGCTATTTTTACATAAGGAGCAGCTATCAAAAAAGCGTCCTGGGCAGACGAACTGAAGAAAGCAAACTTTCTAGCAGTTCCCTCTGCTAGATATATACCTTCTCTTAAGGGTAATCCTGTAACAACTTCCATGTCTCTATCTATTTCAACAGTTATCGAAAAGGCGGCAGGCAGGTGGGAGACATTGCGCGCTGATAATATCTGGGTGGGCTGATTACGCCATCTGCTCTGATACTCAACAATGTTGTATACCGGGTTTTTACCTAAAACAGGATACCATGCATGACCAGACCGTAACAAGGTCATCGCCGGTGAAACAAAATTAATCAATCCCCTCGGCTGGGCATCATAGTCCGTAAACCACTCCCATACCTTGCCCGAATAATCCAAAGCAATCTCCATAGTGGCTCCGGCAACAAGAGGCTCATGTAGCTTCACCGCAATAAAGTCACCTTTTCTTTCCCAAACAAGTTCTTTGCCACTACCATCGGTTACATGCTGAACCGTATAATAATTTTTTAAGGTCAAAGGGATCTCTTGTATTTGGCTGTCACTTGTATTTTTAAAAACCAGCTTTACATCACAATCGGCGGTGTTCAGGACTGTTTTCAATTTAATATCCATTACATAGCTAACCGGTTGCAGCCGATTTGCCCCATCCGCTGCTTGTCCAACATCAGCCACCGCATTGCTAAAAGACTCTTGATAACTTTGCTCGCGGGCTTTATACTCCAGGACGAGTGGAATAGAGCCATATAAAAATACAGCAAAGGCAGCTGTTACTAGCAGTATAGTTGATAGTCCCAATTTTCCCAAAGAACGCCGCTTACTGTAAAAATAATAGCTGACTAAAAACAACATTGATGAAAGCCCCAGCTGCTCGCACAAAACCATTGGTATAAATCCATTCTTAGGAAAGCGCTCAGTAAGCTGTGAAGGAAATTCTGTAGCTGCCAGATTATAAGCCAAATTTATCGGTGGTAACCAATATGGCAATAAGGTATTATGATCACCATCAAGAATATTAATCAATAGTAAATAAAAAGCGGTTATCAAGGTGGTTAAAAAAATACTCGAACGACAGATCGTCTCTATAAACAAAGTGGCGCATATTGAATTGATACAGATCAAAAAATAATTCAGCCAATAGATCCATAACAGGTCAAAAAAAGGCACCGGCGTAGGAAAAACGAACAGTACCATAGTCGTCATGACTAAAAACATCTGCATACCCAGCAGACCTAAAAGCAGAAAGCTGCTCACGGCTCTCCCTAGCAGCAACTCCCAATCCTTACAGGAAAGCGTATTAACAATCTCTGCCGTGCCACTGCGCCAATCCCTGGCAATCATACCGATATTCCAGAAGACAAAAAGCATATAGAAAACCGCTATGGCCCTAAGTGAAAAAAATTGATCCTCATATAAAGAGTAACATAAAAGGCAATTGACTAAAACGACAAGTACCCAATAGCCAGCCCCCTTTATGCCTACTCTCATTTCTTGCAAGGCAATCGCCATTATAGTACTCATCTTCCTTGCCTCGCCGATTCCAGCAATGACATATAACCGTCTTTTGCACGAGCAGTATCTTTTATCTGCCAACTCATTCCTGTGGCCAACGTAGAAAGTTCCTCCCGCTTACCTTTGAACACCAAACTTCCTTGACGTAATATAGCAAACTCCGAACAACAAGCTTCAAGATCAGCAAGGATATGGGTAGAATAGACAATGGTTATCTTCCGTCCCAATTCACTAATTATATTGCGGATATTATTGCGCTCGACAGGGTCAAGTCCGGCTGTAGGTTCATCCATGATCAAAAGCTGGGGTTTGCCCAATAAAGCTTGTGCACATCCCAGCCTTTGTTTCATACCAAAGGAATATGTAGAAATCCTTTTATTCCTAACCTCTGCAAGATTAACCAGCTCCATAGCCTCATTCACCTGTGTTTTTCTTGTCTGTTTATTGACTATCCCTTTTAGTACTGCAAAATACTCGAGCATCTCAAAACCGGTCAACCTAGCATAAAAACCAGATTCTTGAGGCAAGTACCCCAATTGTTTACGAATTACAGCTTTCTCTGAACATAGATCTAAACCATTAACCGTTACCGTGCCAGCTGTAGGCTCAATCGTCGTCGCCAGAATCTTTAACAAGGTACTTTTCCCCGCACCATTTTCCCCTAAGAGACCGAATACACCTGTGTCTATGCGGCAAGTAATATCGTCTAGCGCCATACAATTGTTGTTATATTGTTTACTAAGGCTATTAATCTCTATCATTCTCAATACCATTCTTTCTCATGCTGAATCACCTTGGGATACTAGATAGATATACGCATCCTCCAAGGTCGGCTCCACAGAACACACTCCCGTAAGCTCTGGCCTAACATTGCTAATGATCCTTATTTCATACAACCCTTTATCAGCCCGTAAGCTGCTGACAATTAATTCATTTTTTTTATCATTCCACTCACCCTCAGACAGAATAGCTCGCCAAACAAAACTCCTGGCAGTATCTATCATTACCGAGATTGAACCTTTAAATCGTAGTTTTTCCTTATGTAACAGCATGATACTATCTGCCAAATCAGTTAATTCTGAAACGATATGAGTACTCAATAGGACAATGCGTTCAGAGGATAACTGGGAAAACAAATTGCAAAAATAATAACGTTCTTCCGGATCAAGCCCCGATAATGGCTCATCCATAAGGAGAAGATCAGGGTCGTTTAATAACCCTTGGGCGATCCCGACCTTTTGGCGCATCCCCTTTGTCCAGTCCCGCAAGGTTTTATTATGAAAAGAAGAGATTTGGGTAAGATCCATTACCTCTTCAACCTTTGCACTAGCAACTGCAGCAGGAATCCCCTTTAGTTCTGCAAAATATCTCAAAAATTTTTGCGCGGTCATCTCAGGATAAATCCCAAAGTTCTGAGGCAGGTATCCCATATGAGCTTTAAACCTGACACTGTCATTAGGAAGAAACATTCCATTAAGAGATACTTGACCAGTTGTTGGCGCAATAACTCCTGCAAGGATGCGTAATAAAGTCGTTTTGCCCGCCCCATTCGGTCCAGTCAACAAATGTAATCCCTTAGGTAAAGAAAGGGAAATATCATGTATCACAGAATTCTTTTTAAAACATTTTGTAATGGAAGATAACTCTAACATATTCTTCTCCCTCTTTTATCCCTCTTGAGAGTAATCCATATTTTCGACACGCATGCAACGTAGATATATTGCAATCAGTATGAGACCTATCACTAAAAGTATCATTGGCATTCGCTGTATCAAGCCATTTCCAACTAGACTGATTTGTATCAAACTCTTTCCAATATCACTTTGTTCAACAATAACTTTCGCTACCCACATGATAAATGCCGTTCCACAACCATACATAGCGCCTAAGCGCAAAGAAACAGCCAACGCGACACCTAAGAAAAACACCATGGGTGCTAACCATGCAAGAATAGTCTTCCATAATAGCACTTTTTCATTTATCAGCATATCGGAAAAAGAAAGGGCGATCATCCCCGTAGCAGTCAGACAAACGATAATCGTATATCCCAAAGTTACGATAATTCTTGCACCAGCCAATTGGGCTGGTGTATAAGGACAAGACGCTTCCAGTTCATTTGTACCATAAAGCTCTGCCCTATGTTCATAAAAGAGCGTCAGCAAGCCCAAAATTGGCGCTCCATTTGTTAAAAAGATCAACGAATCTCTATCGCCGTTCGTTAAAAAAATTCCTGCAAAAATGATCAAACTGGTCATCACCATAAACCGCCAGCTCAAAATAGCCAGCTGAGGCTTTACCAGACGTAAGACAGAGAGTAGACTGCCATCACTGGCAGACCTTTCTATCGCTACTCTATTAACAGGTTTAAGAATTGGAACATCATCATGACTATCATTTTCCTGCAAGACTGCTTTGAGGTTATAAAGCAAGCTGCTGGTCATCGCAGCAGTAGGCTTAGGGACGTCGTATTTGGATAGTTTATCTAAAACAACAACCATCTCTTCATCATTCCCATCCTTATCAATTTCACTAAGAATTTCTTGATATTTATCCAATTTCCTCGCCCCCCTCTTTAAGCAGTTTTTTAAGATTATGTAAACCATTCGATAACCTTGATTTAACTGTTCCTACAGGAATATTCAATACTAATGCTATTTCCTCCAGTTTCAAGTCTTCATAAAAACGAAGGACAACTACTTCACGGTGAATGTCTCCCAATTGATTGAGAACTTCGATAATCGCTTCGCGTTCATCCTGTTTCTGTAAAAATTCTTCCGGTGTATCCTCATAATCCCTAATAGTATCAGACATCTCAAGTCCATGAATCGTTTTTTGCACATATGCACTTTTCAAATAGTCCTTACAAGTGTTTGACGCAATTGTATAAATCCACGTCTTGAAAAGAAGTTCTGGATTGTACTTTTTAATATTCCGGCATATTTTGATAAATACCTCTTGGGTAATATCGTTAGCACTATGATAATTTTTACTCATCCGATAGATATATGAAAATATCTTAGAATGGTAGCGAGAAACAATAGTCTCTAAAGCAGTTTCGTTTCCCTGCTGCAATTGCCTTGCAATCTCTTCATCAGAAATAATTAATGCCACCTCACTTGAAACCGTTAACGATTAACTAAACATACCCCCTAAGTCATCTCCCAATATTGCCTTATGGATATTACTTCTTGTTGTTACGTTTTGATTACAGTTCGAAATTTTTGAACCATCAATAGCAGCTAGTTCTTTACTAAATAATTCTTATTTCTATTCTGGCTATACACAAACTAAATTATAATTCGCCAATATAGTCATCTCTGCTTTCAGGGAACAGTATTGACTGCCTTCTTCCTTCGCATTTTATATGGCCCATAAATCCAGCTCTTCCAATCAGAATTTATATCTACATTTTATCATATTTGTTCATTTTATGTAATATTTGTTCATTTTATGTAATTATCGTCCTAGTAATAGGGTCTTATTATAAATCATCTCGACTTTTGCCGTCTATATCAACAGGTATAGATTTTTATAGAAACTTGTCCCAAAAACAAAGAAAACCATGACTGTTTACCAGTCATGGTTTTCTTAAGAATCAATGTCCTTCAAAGATTTCAATTAAGCTTTTCACTGCCATGGTTGCAGAAATGCGCCCTTCTATTACATCTTGTTCGATTATTGGTTTTTTCTGAATTACTTCTGGATGATTCATAAATAAGGTCTGTAAATATTCTTGAACCATTGACTGTACCCAGCTTAACATTTGCGTCCGCCGTCGTCTTTCAAAAATTCCAGATGCTGCAGTTACACTCTGAAACTTTTCAATCATCCGCCAAACATCTTCCACTCCCTCACCTGTATATGCTGAGCAAGTATGTCCTTTGGTAACCCACCCTTCTGTAGCAGGACGTAAGAAATGCAAGATGCGGTCATAGTCTACTTTCGCCATCAAAGCCTTCTGCTTGTTATCACCATCTGCCTTATTAATTACAATAGCATCCGCTAATTCTATGACTCCTTTTTTCATACCTTGCAGTTCATCTCCTGCTCCAGTGATCATCAGCAAGAGAAAAAAATCAACCATAGAGCGAACGGTTACTTCGCTTTGCCCTACACCGACGGTTTCAATCAGCAGTACATCATAGCCACCAGCTTCGCATAGCAGAATCGTTTCCCGACTTTTACGAGTTACCCCTCCCAATGTTCCGCTGGAAGGAGAAGGCCTGATAAAAGCTCTTGGATCACGAGAGAGCTGTTCCATACGAGTCTTATCTCCCAGAATACTGCCCTTGGTCACGGTACTGCTAGGATCAACTGCCAGCACTGCTACTTTATGTCCTTTATTACATAATTGACACCCTAGAGCTTCAATGAAAGTACTTTTCCCAGCTCCCGGAACACCTGTAATCCCTACGCGAATGGATTTACCTGTATGAGGA
>CAMKSY010000253.1 GCA_946415545.1 uncultured Pelosinus sp.
GCCCACATTTGATGCTGCCCTACATCTGTTGCAAAAAGGAACGGCTTTCCCTTTGTTCTTTCGGCTACTTGCTTTAGCATCCACGGGGCTGAAAGAATATCTCCATCCGGCTTTTCTGCAAAGTCGCGTTTCCATTCCTGGATCATCTTCCACCATAGACAAGGATTAAGAGGCTCCATCCGTTCGTGCAGTGTCGTGACCACTTGTCTCACATCCCCCGCCAAAGGAATATGGGTGGAAACATTCTTATCCAATTCGGCAGGATCTACATCAATGTGAATGAGGATTTTCCCCTCTGCATATTTGAATTTATTACCTGTTACCCGATCATTGAATCGGCTGCCGATAGCAATGACCACATCAGCACCATGAACGGCAAGATTGGCTCTTTTATGTCCATGCAGCCCTGTCAATCCTAAGAATAATGGATGCTCAGACGAAAATGATCCCAATCCCATCAGAGTGCTCACAACAGGAACATTCATCTTTTCAGCCAAAGCAACAACCTGTTCATAAGCTCCAGATGAAACCACACCGCCTCCAACGATCATCAAAGGCTGTTTTGCCGCTCTCAGCACTGCTACCGCCTTATCGATCAACGAACTTCCCAATTCTGATAATTCCCATTGAAATCTAGGTTTATTTTTTTCTTGCTCCTCTTCTTTAGAAAAGGTAAATATGTCCATTTGAATATCACTAGGCACATCAATCAATACAGGACCAGGACGTCCTGAAGAGGCAATCCGAAAAGCAAATCGCATAATTTCAGGCAAGGCTGCGGCATTTTTTACTAAAAAATTATGCTTTGTGATCGGCATTGTAATCCCGGTGATGTCCACTTCTTGGAATGCATCAGCGCCAATGAGATCTGTCGAAACCTGCCCAGTAATAACGACTAAGGGTACTGAATCCAAATAGGCATTGGCAAGGCCAGTTACTAAGTTGGTAGCTCCCGGGCCACTGGTAGCAATACAAACTCCTACCTTGCCACTAGCCCGGGCATAACCATCTGCCGCATGAATAGCCCCTTGTTCATGCACGGTGAGGATATGCCGTATCTTCCCTTCATATAACGCATCATACAGAGGCAGAATACGTCCTCCCGGATACCCGAAAACCGTGTCGACTCCTTGCTCTAATAAACACTCTATGATCCCCTGGGCACCAGATATCTTCATACAAGTTACCTCCTAATGAAGATGCTAACCAAGTTGTTTCTCAATCAAACTCGTTATTTCTTCCGTTGAAACTTTAGTTGAGCCGGGTTTATACAAATCGGCTGTACGATATCCTTGAACCAAGACTTGATCCACGGCCTTCTCAATGGCAGCCGCCGCTGCTTCCGCCCCTAATGAATAACGAAGAAGCATAGCTGCCGACAAGATGGTTCCTACCGGATTGGCCAGGCCCTTACCTGCGATGTCAGGAGCCGAACCATGAATCGGTTCATATAAACCAGTGCCATCCCCCAGACTAGCAGATGGCAGCATACCAATTGATCCTGTAAGAACAGCAGCTTCATCACTTAGTATATCTCCAAACAGATTGTTAGTAACAATTACATCAAACTGCTTTGGAGCCAAAATTAACTGCATCGCACAATTATCAACATAAAGATGACTCAAGGCAATATCCGAATACTGGGAGGCAGTCTCTTGCGCTGCTTTACGCCATAAGCGTGAAGAAGCCAACACATTAGCTTTATCCACAGATACTACCTGCTTACGCCGTAATTGAGCAGCCTGGCAAGCCAGGTTTACAATCCGCTGTACCTCTGGGGTACTATAGATCTCCAGGTCCGATGCTTGCTCTACACCATTTACCACTGCCGCTTCATTTTTAGCGCCATAATAAATGCCGCCATTTAATTCTCGTACTAATAAAATATCCACACCAGAAATTGCCTCTGGTTTTAATGGAGAAAATTCAATTAATGCTTCTGCTACGCGAATAGGTCTCAAGTTTGCATAAAGCCCTAATTCTTTGCGCAATCCTAAAATCGCTTTTTCCGCTCGAATTTCAGGAGCAACTCTATCCCATTTCGGGCCGCCAACTGCTCCAAGCAGTATGGCATCTGCCTTCTTGGCAGCCTGGATGGTACTATCCGGCAAGGGATGACCATATGCATCAATCGCCGCACCACCAGCTAAATGGCGCTCAACCTGTAATTGGATTCCACTCTTATCTGCTGCTTTTTTCAATATACAGACAGCAGCCGCTGTTATTTCTTCTCCGATGCCATCACCGGGAATTACAACAATTCGTTTTTCGCTCATGCCAACACCTCTGCCCTACTATTTTTTCTTCAACCAACTCATCATGCCACGCAATTCTTTACCAACTGTTTCGATCTGATGCTCTGCCTCACGACGTCTGGTTGCAGAAAATTCAGGACGATTTGCTTGATTTTCCAAAATCCAGTTTTTCGCAAATACACCGTTTTGTATTTCCGTTAAGACTTTTTTCATCTCTATTTTTGTTACATCTGTTACAATGCGATTACCAACCATATAATCACCATATTCAGCCGTATCACTGATAGAGTAACGCATAGCTGCCATGCCGCCTTCATACATTAGGTCTACAATCAATTTCAATTCGTGCAGGCATTCAAAATAAGCGATCTCAGGCTGATAACCAGCTTCGACTAAGGTTTCAAAACCAGCCTTTACTAAAGCAGTAGTACCACCGCACAAGACCGTTTGCTCGCCAAATAAATCGGTTTCTGTTTCTTCTTTAAACGTTGTTGTCAGTACTCCTGCTCTTGTACCGCCGACACCCCATGCATAAGCTAATGATAACGCTTCGGCCTGACCTGACGCATCTTGGTATACAGCCTTCAAACATGGAACTCCGCCGCCTTCTTGGAACACACGGCGTACTAAATGTCCAGGACCTTTAGGAGCCACCATAAATACATCTACATCTGCAGGCGGAGTAATCTGGTTAAAATGGATATTAAAGCCGTGAGCAAAAGCCAAAGCAGAGCCAGCTTTCAAATTTGGCGCAATTTGCTCTTTGTAAATTTTAGCTTGCTTTTCATCAGGAACTAAAATCATAACGACATCGGCTGCTGCAACTGCTTGAGCGACTTCCTGAACATCCAGACCATCATTTTTTGCTTTTTCCCAAGATTTACTGCCCTGGTACAAACCCACGACTACTTTTACCCCATTATCATGTAAATTCAATGCATGAGCATGGCCTTGGCTTCCATAACCAATAATCGCTACCGTTTTTTTTGTAATTAAGTCTACTACCGCATCTTTGTCATAATACATTTTACTCATTTTCATCATCTCTCCTACATTTTAATAGTATAGTGTTATATAAAACAGCCTCTTATTTTTCTAGAGATAATCACTTTAGAATATGAGAGGTGGTTTCGCCTTATATCTTAGCTTGCGTTGCATCAAATAAATCACTAATTTCGCATTTTTCTTTTTCATAGATACTACAGTCACCCCGCTGTAAGCCAACGACGCCTGTACGAATCATCTCTAAAATCCCATAGGGTGATAATGCATCAATTAATGCATCCGTATTCGTTTTTCCACTGGTTATTTCTACCATTAATGTCTCGTCTGAAATATCCACAACCTTAGCTCCAAATGTTTCTGCCAGCTGCAAAACTTCCAGCTTCTTATTTTGCTCCGCTTTCACTTTTATCATCGCCATATCCCTTACCACCGCAGTATTAACAGGCAGAATCTCAACGGCTCTTACTTCTACCAATTTTTCTAATTGTTTTACCACCTGGGCTACAATCGCATTACTCCCTTGCATGACCGCTGTAATACGAGAGTATTCTGGAACATGAGTAGTACCTACAGCTAAACTTTCAATATTAAACCCTCGTCGTGAAAACATTCCAGCTACTCGCACCAATACCCCTGATTGATTCAATACTAAAATTGAGATTGTATGATGACCCATTCCATCCACCTCCATTTTATTGCTTAGCAAAAACAAAAAAAACCACCGAAAGGTTCCCACTGTAAGAATAGAGTAGCCTATTCTTTGCTGAAACAATCATGTATACCACAGGCTTCAGCAGTGAGAAAATTTCCGCAGAGTCTTTTATACTCACGGTGTAATCCGCATACGCGCATTTGTATCGCTTGGTCCAGTCCTTATTACAGCGGAACCCTAGATACTCTTTCTCGTTACGACGTTGTAACTTTTTTTACACTTCAAATGACAACGTTATTTTATTGCCAAGACCAATCGGCTGTATACTTACTCATTTTGCTGGTCAGATTTTTCTATTGGCGTTTACACATTGGATTATACATAGTTTAGACATTCTCATAACAATGCATACAAGTCCTCCTTCAGTAAATGTGAACCTGCAGCATGAACAAACAGCGAAAATATCCTTCGCATAAATACAAATCTATTTCATGCAACTACCTATGTGTAACATTTTAAGCCATTATACCAGTCATCATAGAGAAAAAGCAAGATTATTTTACTGTTTTATCATAATATTTAGAAGAAAAATAGATTGTATCATTTCCCATTCCTCAGATAGAAAATTCATTCCATTACTCGCTAAGCAGAATCCAATTCATTCTGCCTGGTTAATGACAGCGAATCTCTCTCAAATGCATACCTGCATAGCAAAAGACCCTTACTGCTCCTTTGTGGTTCAAAGGGCAGGAAGGGTTCTTATCTGTACTATTATAATCAAAATTCCATAATATTTAAATATAAAGCAGCTCATAAAAATTCGAAGTATTAGATCATTTTAACTTTTGTATCCTGTTTTTTCTTCTGCTTTCTTTATCTCAGCGAAAAGCTCGTTTACCAACTCTTTGCCAATTTGATTTTTATATCGATCAATTACCGGTTTAACCATTTCTTGTATTCTAGCTAACTCCATCGTACTAATTTGCCCTATGGACATACCTTTTCTTTCTAATGCCTGCAAATTATCTTTTTTCCTTTTCCGATTCACCTCAGTGGTATATAAGGCTCCTTCCTTTGCAGCCTGGGCGATAATAGGCTTATCTTCAGCCGGCACAATATCCCACAGCTTCTTTGAATACATCAAAATGAAAGGTGAATACACATGATTGGTGAGGGTTAAGAACTTCTGCACTTCAAAGAATTTATCGTCATAGATTGTGGCAATCGGGTTTTCCTGACCATCTACCTCTTTTAACCGCATAGCATTATATAAATTCGCAAAAGGCAGTGGCACGGGATCTGCCCCCAACGCTTTCCAAGTATCAATATGTAGAGCATTCTGCATGGTTCTAATCTTCAATCCGCAAAAATCTTCTAATCTTCCAATAGCGTTCCGGGAATTGGTCGTATTACGAAATCCGCTCTCAGCAAATGTCACGCCGTAAAATCCGTATTGATCAAGCATATCCAGTAATTTTCTGGCAAAAGGTCCATGAAGTATGCAATCTGCTATACTCTCATTTCTAATCAAGAATGGGAAATCAAAAATCATAAATCGTTTATCTAAGCCTGCCAGCGTTGGCAGAGCCGGAAATGTCATTTCCAGATTTCCTTCTTTTAGCTTTTCAATCATATCAAGACCTGTCCCCAATTGAGCACTATGAAAGATTTTTAGACTATAACGTCCTTGGGTGCGTTCATGCAAGATTTGTCCAAATCTCTCCATTCCCGCATAACATACAGACTTATCTGTCATTTCAAATCCAACGCGTAAGGTTTTCGTATTCGAAAAATGAAATCGAAAAACTGCTTGTTCCAAATTTCCGGCCAATCGAGATAACTGCTGCGTACCATTTGCGATTTGGGCAACCGACGTGGTGATTTGTTCACTGCTAGCAGCTGCAGTTTGCGTTGCTGCAGCAGATTGCTCAGCAATCGCAGCTACACCATGGACAGTTGACATCAAATCAGCAGCAGCATCTGCCTGATTATCAGCAAGCTTTGTTACCTCTTGTAATTTAATACGGGATTTTTCAATATCTGATCTTATATCTGCAAAGCTAACATTAGCCGCCGTAATTGTATTTACACCTGTGTTCATACTTTCCTGGGTTGTTTCAAAGGCTACCACTACATGTCCAATATCAGAAAGCATACTTTCGACAATTTCATTAATTTGACCAGCAGCATGGTGAGATCGATTGGCAAGCTCACGAACCTCCTCTGCGACAACCGCAAAACC
>CAMKSY010000254.1 GCA_946415545.1 uncultured Pelosinus sp.
AAATTTCTAAATGTGAATCTGCGATTAGGATCTGCGCCTAAAATTAAGGTAGCTCTGGAAGAAGGGCGTCCAGTTATTACTATTAAAATTATGTTAGAGGGGGAAATCACAAATCTTCCCTCAGGTATTAACTATGAACAGGAGAGTTACCTTCACTTGCTTGAGGAACAAGTAAACAAAGTCTGTCATGAGGAAATGACAAATATGATTCGGCATACTCAGGAGCTTAATTCAGATGTAATAGGCTTTGGCTATTATTTAAGACCTGAATTTACGAATTACCAAGATTTTTTACAGTATCCTTGGTGTGATGAGTATGGTCAAGCAAAAGTAAATATTACAATTGATACAAAGATTCGCCGTACGGGTCTAATGATACGAACCTATCCTGTAAAATAAAGATGAGAGGAGAAGGTCAAAATGGACTATCTGTTTTTAGCAGCGGCAATTATGTCTGGCTTCCATGGATTTACTTTCTCTCAATGGTTGTGGAAGAATAAAAACAAGGTGGGAGCGGTTGGAGTATTGCTGCTAGTCTTTACTTGTATAGGAGTACCGATTTTTCGCTTAATCAACAATGGACAATGAATGTATTTAGGTTTTTCGACCATACTAACAAGTAAGAGGACTTGTGCTAAATGGAGGTCAAGTCCATTTCAAGTCTGGTTCCGCTTATCCGATGGATAAAGTAAGTTAGGAGGTAGACAGATGCAAAATAAAAGATGGTACATTGTAATTGCCTTAGTAGTAATCATTGTTTTTGCTGCGAGCGGGTGCTCTATGATGAATCCTCAGTCAAAGCCGGAACAAAATCCTGCAGTGCCGCAAAAGCAAGCAGTTGAAGGAAACGAACCTGAGATTTTGGTGTTTATGCATGAAACAGGCGAAAAAAAGAAAATGAAAATGGAAGAGTATGTGGCTGGCGTGGTAGCAGGAGAAATGAAGAATGATTGGCCAGTTGAGGCTTTAGCAGTTCAAGCTATACTGGCTCGGACATTTACCTTGCAAGCAATGGATGAAAAAGGTGGGGTTCCTGCAAGAGGAACGCAGGCATCGACAGATATTAAAGAATTCCAAGCCTACAATGGGAAGGCCGTAAATGATAATGTTAAAAAAGCTGTTGAAATGACCAGAGGCATGGTGATTACTTATCAAGGAAAGCCAATTCATGCTTGGTTTCATGCTTCTGCCGGCGGCATAACAGCTACTGCGAAGGAGGGACTAAATTATAAAGAGGATGAGCCTCCTTATATTCAGTCGGTAAAGTCTCCAGATGATCTTGCACCAGCTGATGTACAAAATTGGACAGCTTCTTTTACGAAGAAAGAGTTAATGGATGCGCTGACTAAGATGGGGAAAGATGTAACTAGTCTTGATAGTATCGAAATTGGTAAGAAAGGACCTTCGGGTCGCAGCATAACTCTCTTAGTAAATAAGAATATAGAAGTGTCCGGACCAGAGCTGCGAGTTGGCCTTGATAGTGTGAAACTTAAGTCCATGCTGCTTGATAAGGTAGAAATCAGCGGTGATACTGTAATGTTCACTGGCAAAGGGTATGGTCACGGTGTGGGAATATCCCAATGGGGTGTTAATAAATTGACAACTATGGGTAAAAAGCCAGAAGAGATTATTAATCAGTACTTTAAAGGTGTAACCATCGAAAAGCGCTGGAACTAAAAGAACAGCCGAATTTATTCGGCTGTTTCTTCTTACAAGAATAAACTTTATTTTGGATTCTTATTATTTTTTTACTTACATGTTTAATTTATATGACATTTTTCATAATAATGCTTCTTCTAGTATAAAGAGGGAATAATTTGTGGAAAATATTAATTGCAGAGAAGGGGGGGAGCGTAATGGAAAATAAAAAATGCATTCAAAAGTTATCAACACATATGCCCGAAGCTTCTTTAGCAATAACTAAGAAAAAGCTTGATCAATTACAGAAGATTACTACACAAAGTACAGAATTTGGTGAAGAAATAGGACAAATTATTGCTCAACTGCGTAATGTTGCAGCTCCTTCCAATGAACCTTTTCTTTTTACATCCGTATTAAGTGAAAATGAAACCTTACTGCGAGCTGTTTTTAGAGACTGCGAAGATATTGAATTTCGTATATTTGACGCAGGGAGTCGTAAGGCCTTACTTGTGTATCTGAACGGAATGTGTGACACTTCCAATTTGGAGAGAAATGTACTAAAGTCGTTAATGGGACAAACATCTCCTACGAATACCATTACATTGGACGTATTATATGACCTCAATGATATGAAGGCTATTTCAGAGCAGGTAATAGGTTCTGCTTCTGTACAGATTGTAGAAAAAGCCAATACAGTGATTGAAGGGATTATGTCGGGGAATGCCCTGCTACTGATTGATGGCCTAGCAGAAGGAGCAAGTATTGCCGCTGTTAAGCATGTAAAACGCGAAATTAGTGCACCTTATAATGAATATGCTTTGCAAGGACCGGATGAAGCATTTAACGAAGAGATTACTGATAATATTGCTCTTATCCGCCGTCGGGCTCGTGATACGAATCTCAAAGTGCATATGATGACAGTGGGAGAGCGAACCCAAACATCTGTTGCTGTGCTATATGTAGCGAATTTGGTAAAACCTGGTTTAGTGGAAGAAGTAAAGCGTCGTATTGGGTTGATTAAGAAGGATAAATTATTAAATTCTGCTACCATTGATCAATTTATAGTGGATCATCCTTGGTCCCCTTTTCCCCAAACTCAGACAACGGAGAGGCCAGATAAAATGTTGGCTGCGTTATATGAAGGACGAGTGGGGATTATGGTAGACGGTACACCTGTTGAGCTATTGGTTCCCTGCACATATAATGTTCTGATGCAAGCGCCTGATGATTATACGATGCAGCCAATTGTAGCAAGTTTAATACGTTTTTCAAGAAATGCTGCCGCTTTTCTCGCTATTTATTTGCCAGCGATTTATGTCGCAGTTGTTTCTTATCATCCAGGAATGCTGCCGACAACGATGGCTATTTCCATTGCTGAACTGAGAGCCCGCACCCCCTTTCCTTCTTTTTTAGAAGCCATTATGATGGAGATTTTGCTGGAATTGATACAAGAGGCAATTATACGTCTGCCTCTGAAATTGACCGGTGCTGCCAGTATGATTGGTGCTTTCATTATTGGTAACACAGTTGTCCAGGCTGGTCTTATTAATCCTTTATTAGTTGTTGTAATTGCGACGACAGCAATTTCTTCTTATTCCATGCCTTCTTATAATTTTAGTATGGCTTTGCGTTGGACAAGAGTACCTATGCTGATCTTAGCATCTATGTTAGGACTGTATGGCGTAATTTTAGGCGTTTTAGCCATTACCATCCACTTATGTTCCTTACGCAGTTTTGGAGAATCCTATTTGGGTGGAATGTTTAATGTTGATCTTCTGGCAGATTGGAAAGATAGCGTAGTAAGACTGCCTGCCAAGTTATTGAAAGAAAGACCTAAAGAATTTGGTGCCCAAGATCAGATAAGGATAGGTGACAATGATGGCCAATCTGGAAGCTAAATCCTATATGTCACCATGGCAGCTGGCAATTGTGGTATTTGTTACTTCTGTGGGTGCACAAATTTTGCTGAGTCCTCGCAGCTTGATTGCTGATGCAGAGCATGGAGCATGGATTAGTGTATTGCTTGGAGGAGTATTGTTTTATAGTGCAACCTGCTTAATGATTGTTTTGGCTAAAGAATATCCCAATGAGACGATCGTCGAGTATGCTCCGCGGCTTTTTGGAAAAGTGGGAGGTACTCTTATCGTCATCTGGTTTAATCTGCTGTTTTTTCTGCAAGTTATTCAAATATTTTATGGTATGGGGAAAATTATAACCTTTTATATGTTTGACCGGACACCGCCTGAGGTTGTAATCGTCGCGTTGCTGGTAGTCTGTACGTATTGTGCAGTGCAGGATTGGGGAACCATTATGCGAATCCAGCAATTCATGTTTTTTGTTGCGTACAGTATACTTATTTTAGTATGGATGGCTAGTATCTTAAATCTGCAACCGGAAAATTTGCTGCCAATATGGCCAGTCAATGCTAAAGCAGTTGTAAGCAGTGGCCTCTCTACTTGGAGTATGTATGCAGGTTATGAATGTGTTTTGCTCCTCATGCCTTTGGTGTACAGACAAGTAAGTCTGGGCAGCTTAATTAAGATCATGGGAGGAACATTTGGTTGTTTAAGCTTACTATTTTTACTCGTTATTGTTATTATCATTGGGGTATTGACCGTAGATGGTGCTAAAAATCTATTGTATCCGGCATTGATTGTTATTCGAAGTGTAGAATTACCTGGTACGTTTATTGAACGTCTGGAAAATTATCTGTTAATTGCTTGGATTCCGGTAGTATTTGATACATTAGCAGCCATGATGTTCTTTATGGGAGAAGTATGCATGCGGTACTGGCGACAGGCTGATCATCGTCCCTGGGTACTATTTTTAGTGCCAATTATATACGTGTGCAGTACGCTTATGGATAATCAGCAAGTCTTTGAGATGACAAGTAAGTTAACAATGTGGCTAGGACTGGCTTTCTCCTTTATTGTGATTCCCCTATCCCTTTTGCTTGTCTGGTGGCAAAAACGAAAGGCAGGGACTGGGTGTGGTTAAGATGAAAGTTATTGGCTTAATCATATTATGCTGTTTATGTCTGCTTATTTCCGGATGTTGGGATCGACGAGAATTACAGGATCGTAATTTCGTGCTGGGAGTAGCAATTGACATGGCAGATGCCGGAGAAAAGCCAGGATTGGATCCAGAGCAGGCTCTTAGAGTGAAAGAAACGGAAACTTTTCTTCAGCCAAACGGTAAAAAAAGATATCGTTTAAGTCTGCAGTTATTAAAGTTCGCTACAGGCGGGGCAGGTAAGGATGAAACCTCGACCTATGTCATATCTAATACAGGAGAATCTTTTTTTGAAATGGTGAGAGATATGTTGGGACAGTCCAGCAGATCTCTCTGGTTTGAACATCTGCAGGTCATTATTATTAGTGATGCCGTATTAAAGCAAACGGGACTGGCTGACATTGTGGATTTTTTTAAACGAGATTCTGAAATGCGTTCACGGATTAAAGTATACGTTACTCCAGGTACGGCCCGTTCTTTATTGGAATATCAGCCTCCATCCAAGGAAGCCGGTGGTGTATATTTAGCTGATCTCGTACGTCTTCACACCCGTAATAATCATATAGCGGGAACACGTACTGATTTGGGATATACAGTTGGGTATCTCGATAGCAAGAGTAATATATTATTACCTCGAATTCAAATTGCCGGTACGGTAGTGAAACTAGGTGGAGCGGCAGTATTTAAAAAAGATAAATTTGTCGGTTACGCCGATGGATATGCTATAGCCGGTTTAAAATTTATGTATGGAACGGAAGAGTCAGCGATTATTGCCACAGAATGTCCTGATCATCCTGGACACCAGATGGCGTTTGAGCTGTTTCGTGATGATACTAAACTTACGCCTCATGTAGAAGGGGATTCAATCTTTTTTACTGCAGATATAAAAATGTATGGCAATCTTGGAGAGCTTCAGGGTGATATTCGCCAGGATGATACATTGGATCCAGAGTATATCCGCAGGCTAGAGTTGGCATTTGCCGAAGAGATTAAACGTAATGTACTTTATGCAGATCGTGTTTTCAAAAAAGAAATGCAAGTCGATTCCATTAGCGGATTTGCTGGTAAGTTAAAAGCACATGAACCCGAGACTTGGGCAAAGATTCAGGAACAATGGGACGAGATATATCCGACAGTTCCCCTGATCGTATCCGTAAATGTAACGATTCAGAAAGTTGGCAGTCATAAGTAAGGGAGTACGGTATTACTAAGACCAGTATGTTTCATACTGCCTAATGAAAGGAGGGGGGATCTGTGTTAACTGATATGAGGGGCTTAATTGGGCATCGCGCTATTAAGCGTTGGATTGGCTGTATTCTAACTCTTGTAATTTGTGTATGTCTTAGTGGCTGCTGGGATCGGCGTGAGCTGCAAGAGAGGCATTTTGTTCTTGCGGTAGCGATTGACAAAGCAGATGAAGGACTGGATTCTGAAATTGGAAAAGACGTTGCCCGAGTGGAAGA
>CAMKSY010000255.1 GCA_946415545.1 uncultured Pelosinus sp.
CAGCTACATATGGCATAACGTTTTTTTAGAATTCCCACTATGTGGGTTCAGACTACTAATACTCCTTTGCGTTCTTTTTCTACTCCTGCAAAGTTAGGAAACATCTGACTTTCTTGCAAACTTTATCTGAGCCCAGGCATCTAACTTTTTGACTTGTTTTTTTCCCAAGGTAAAACCATATACCAGCAATACTATAATCACAGAAGTAAAAGCATCGACTTCTTTCACCACAAAAAAGTTAATGACTCCTAAAATAACTTGAGGAATCACACCTGTAAGGGCAAATACTACCGTACTAAATTTAAACCATCGAGTGGATTGCATTCTATACCTTGCATAAAACATAAATATGGTTACAAACCAAGCAACCACCTCCATAGCAAATAGAATAATCCATTTGTATTCCATAATCGTATTCAATATCACTCTTCTCCTCTTCTAATTATTGGACTTTTTTTCATAACTGTACGTAGTAGTAAGAAAAAACGCTGCATCCTTTTATCCTTACGAACCTAGTGAAGCAATCTCTTAGCAAGAAAGGGATTGCTTTGCTGCAAATAACAAAAACCTGAGAAAACATTGTATATGTTCTCCCAGGTTTTTATCCTTCCGTGTGCACAGAAAACTGTGGGTTTTCTCTCGGTCCAGACTGGTTAAACCACGGAACCCTAGAAAACTCTGTTAATCTATCTAATTTTCACTACTCCCTTACTTTCTCCATCAACCATACTCCGATTCCACAAAAGGCAGTAATATACGCTGCCATTATGAGCAGGGATAAAACAGGAGTTCCTCCTCCAGATACAATCGCCCGTAAAGCATGGCTAGCATGAGTCAGAGGCAAAATTTCAATTAACCAGCGCAATATTGTCGGCAAATTGTCTGGAATAAAAAATGTAGCGCATAAGAAAGACATCGGCAATAATACATAGGTATTAAAATTTGCCATATCCTCATGAGTGTCCATCACCATTGCAGCCACAAGTCCCATAGACGCAAAGACCAGGCAATTTAACACTAATGCGATTGCAAACCAAACAGTAATCAGCGCATGTGCCCCAAAGGCAAATGCTAACAGGATAATAATTAAAGATGATAGTAAGCCGCGTAACGCACCTGACGCAACTTTACCAATCACAAAAGATATAGAAGATATGGGAGCGATTAGATATTCTTCCAATGTTTTATGATATACCCGACTCATATTGAGAGGACTCCCCACTGAATTAAAACTAATATTCATCGAATTCAATGCAATAATGCCAGGTACAATAAAATCTAAATAACTGCCTTGATTGACCTGAATATTCCGTCCTAATCCCCAGCCAAAGGCTACTAAATATAATATAGGCGAGACCATTCGAGATAAAATAAAGCGACCGATACGTCTTTTTAGCACTAGCCAATCTCGCCAAAAAACTGTCCAAATATCATATAACATTATCCTACCACCTTCCGCCCAGTCAATTCCACAAATGCATCTTCTAAGTTGGTCTGACGCAGGGTAGTGGTTGTTACTAATGTAGCAGCAAAAGCAGAAGCCTCATTGCGATCAGCGAAAAATTTTGTTTTTGTACCCTCTTCATCTGTCCAGTCCACTGCATAGGAACCAAGTCGCTGACACAAAGCCCTAGGAGTATCTATAGCAATTAAATTCCCCTTCTCCATAATTGCTACCCGCTGGCATAAGTTTTCAGCCTCTTCAATATAATGAGTGGTCAGCAATACAGTAAGTCCCTCATTCTTCAAATGGCGTATCAGATCCCAAAGACGACGGCGTACCTGCGGATCGAGCCCTACTGTGGGTTCATCTAAGAAAAGTACTTTGGGTTGATGCAATAATGCTCTGGCAATCATTAAGCGCCGCTTCATGCCACCAGAAAATTTCTGTACCATCTCATGAGCTCGATCTTCTAGTTCAACAAATTTCAATAATTCTTCAATTCGTTGATTACGAATCTGAGGCATCATATGGTGAAGCCTTCCATGAAGCTCAAGATTCTCCCAAGGCGTTAGATCACTATCTAAGTTAAAATGCTGAGGAACTACACCAATGACAGATTTAATGCGCTGCTCCTGCTGAGATGCCTCACAACCATCAATAACAATCCTGCCTGTCGTCGGCCGTGTCAGCATGGTTAATACACGAATGGTAGTTGTTTTCCCTGCGCCATTTGGTCCTAATAAGCCAAATATCTCCCCTTTAGCAATCTTTAACGATAGATTATCGACAGCGGTGCGTTCACCAAACTTTTTACTAAAATTTTCAATGCAAATCATGTACTATCCCCTACTTCTCCTATTAAAATTAATTTTCTATTTTTAATGATTAGTTTTTCGAGGTCAGCCCACGGATCATTACCATTGGTTTGCCAGATGAGTCAAACGATATCTCGCTTTGGACCCTAAACACTTCTTTCAGAGTATACTCCGTAATGACATCAGCGGGTTTACCCGCTGCAAAAATTTGTCCTTGCTGCAAAACGGCAACATAATCTGAATATTTGGCTGCATGGTTAATATCATGCAGCACCATCACAACGGTAAGTTTATGCTCACGATTAAAAGCAGCTAACAATTCCATGATTTCTAACTGATGGCAAATATCAAGATATGTAGTAGGTTCATCCAATAATAGGATCTCCGGTTTTTGTGCTAAGGCCATGGCAATCCATACCCGCTGGCGTTCACCGCCAGAAAGAGTACTCACCACTCGATCTGCCATTTGTGTAAGCCCTGTCTGCATTAAAGCCCAACTAACAGAAACCTCATCTTGCTCTGACTTTCCTCGCCACCAGCTTTGATGAGGAAATCGCCCAAATTCAACTAGATCTCTTACTGTTAAATCACTGGGAGCCTGTGGGGATTGAGGCAAGACAGCCATTTGCTGCGCGAGCTTTTTTCCACTAAGCTGAGCTAAATTTTGACCGTCTAAATATACAATTCCTTTATTCGGTTTTATATTTCGTGATAAGACATTCAACAAGGTACTTTTACCCGATCCATTAGGGCCTAAAATCGAAACAATTTTCCCTTCCTCAATTGCCAGAGAAAGATCTTTCAAGACCATTTTATTATCAAAACTCACAGATAATGCTTCTGCATTCATAATAGGCATTATGCATCCCTCCTTAGCAGATAGAGAAAGAATGGCGCACCGACAAAGGCCATAATAATTCCAACAGGAATTTCAACTGGAGCAAATGCCACTCTAGCCAAGGTATCACTTAATGTAACAACCGCAACTCCCAGTAAGGCTGAGGCTGGAAGAAGATAGCGATAATCCGAACCAACCAACAAGCGTGCTGCATGGGGTACAATTAATCCTACAAAGCCTAATAGACCAACAACGCTGACAGCACTTGCCGCCATTAGTGCTGCCACTGCAGTCAGCGCAATACGAGACACCTCCACATTTAGACCCAGCCCCCGGGCAATTTCATCTCCAAGATTTAAAATATTAAGCCGCCTGGCACCTAAAATAGCTAAGATTCCACCAAGGATGGTATAGGGTAAAATAATATCCAGATGAGGCCAGCTTCGAGCTGATAATCCCCCCACCATCCACATCAACGCTCCATGAACCCGATCGCTGTAAAAAACCAACAATGCAGAAATCGCTGAATTTAAGAAAGCCGAAACAGCTACCCCTGCTAAGATAATACGCACTGGCCGAATGCCGCCTTTCCAAGCCAATATATAAATAAAGATAGCCGCTAGCATAGCGCCAAAGAAGGCAAAGGGGGTCACTAGATATTCTTTATGAGGAAACAGCACCATAATGCTTACACCAGCTAGACCAGCTCCTGATGAAACCCCAATAATATGAGGGTCAGCCAAGGGATTTTTCATAACGCCTTGCAATATCGCTCCAGCTAAAGATAAGTTAACACCCACCAATGCGCCTACTAAGGTCCTTGGCAATCGGATGTTCCAAATCACTTGCCGATTTGCCCCTGGAGTATCGGAAAAAATAGCTGTTATAATTTCTTCCAAACGAATAGACAGTGCTCCTACACTCAGACTGAGGGCGATCCCCCCCAGAGCAAGTACTAGGAACACCACTAAAATAAATACTCTCCATTCGTTCCGGTCATGTGTACCTTTATATGAGAAAAACTTCTTCTTATTTGACATTTCCATAAACCTCAGGATACATTACTTTTGCCATATATGTTACTGATTCATGAAAACGAATACCAGGATTGAGTTGGAATAATTCTGCAGGCAGGAAAAATACTTGTCCTGTTTTTACTGCACGTAACCCCCCCCAAGCAGGATTGCTTTCAATATCAGCTTTCATTCTTTTTTCAATTTCAGCCATATTTCCCATAGTAACAACCAAGATAGCATCCGCATCTCCTTCTACTAATTTTTCTAAACTATAAGGAGTCGTTTCACTATCACCAGCAATTGGTGTACTACCTGCCGCAATGTTTTTGAGCTGCAAAATGGCAGCCACATTTCCTGCAATGCTATGTTCAAGTTCTACAGTAACATTTTTGGCAGTGGCATGTAAGATAATCACTTTTTTACTTTGGTTTGGCAACTTAGCTGTTACCTCATTGATACTGGTTTGCATTGCAGCAAGCAGTTTTTCGGCCTGCTCCTCTGTACCTGCAATTTCTCCAAATAACTTTACTTTCGCTAAAATATCATCATACGTTTTCATTTTCAATATCATCACAGGGATCTTACTGCTTTCAAATGTTGGAATTAATTTATCATGAATTCCCTGAAAGCCAATTATCAAGTCTGGCTGAAGGGTTAATACTTGCTCAACATTTACATTATAAATAAAGCCTACTTCTGGAATATCCTGCTGAGCGGGAAAGGTCTGCGGTGTTTTAGAACTCGGTCTTCCAACTGCTTTGCCACCAACCCCATATAATACATCTAAGAAAGAGGTGGACAATACAACAATGCGTTGTGGTTTTTGTGCCAATACTACATTACGTCCTGCATCATCTGTCATTTGCAAAAAATGATCCGGAGATTTTGCTGCTGATTTCTCTTGGATTGAAGAAGCACATCCTGCCACAATTATACTTATTATGCTTAACATGCAGATAAAATATGTCAATTTCCCCTTCACGACTCGCTCTCCTTCCATACATATAACAAATGGGAAAGACCGGATATACGTAATCCGGCATCCCCATTTAATACGGTCTTAACTATTATTTTAAACCATTAATGGCATCACGCACATGCTGTACATAAATATCTTGGATTCCAGTATTTTCACCTAAACCATGAATATACGTATCCACTTGATATCCATCTGCAAGGAATGTATTCTTCCAAGAATCTTTTTCATCCCCAGCCATATCGTTATTTGCATGATCACCAGCAACTAACATGAGCGGCATTAAAGTAATTTTCTTGATGTTTTTTTCTTTTAGTAATTTTTCAACATCTTGAAGATTAGGATGATCCGTTTCTTCTACTACGCCAATAATTACATGCAATCCAGCCGCATCAAATTGATCTTGTAAGGCTTGGTATGCTGGATTATGCTGATGTGGAGAACCATGTCCCATAAATACTATCGTTTTACCTTGCAATTGTAATACAGGTAATTGTTTTTTAAGAGCATCTACAGCAATGGCAAAGTCATTTGGTTTACCATTCTCACCATGAAAAAACAACACTGGACGACCTATGGAAAGTGTATCAAAAGCCCCATTGAATTTTGCAACAGTAGCTACAACTTTTTTATCATACTCTTCACCTGGTGTCAGATGAGTTGTTTGTACAATAACTTCTTTATAGCCATCTTTTTTTAATTGGTTTAATACTGTTTCCAGATCATTTACATGAATGTTGCTGTTTTCCGCCAAACGTTTCATAACAATTTTGGAAGTAAAAGCTCTATAAACATCATACTCAGGAAAAGCTTGAGCAATGCGTTTTTCTACACTCTCAATGTTTAATTCGCGAGCTTCTTTAAAAGTAGTACCGAAACTTACCACGACGATAGCTTTTTGACTTTTTGATGCCGCTTGGGCACTTGCATTCGATAAACCAAATGCACTAACACCCAATAACAAGGAAACACTTAATACAAAACTCATAGCTAATTTATATAAATTGATTTTCATTTGTACAA
>CAMKSY010000256.1 GCA_946415545.1 uncultured Pelosinus sp.
ACAATAAGTATATAATAATGTGCTTTTCCCTTAATTGCCTCTATCGAAAGATAGAGAAATATAAAAAAAAGAAAAATTCATGGCGAAAAATGAACAAATTCCCCCATTTTCTTGATAAATTTAACAAGGAAAGGGGGGATAAAGATGAGAATTGGTGAAATAGTTGAAAAAATTGAACGAACACGTCGGCAATTAAATGAGATAGGAGGGAAACAATGCTTGGTAGACGCAGAAGTCATTAGAATAAGCCAGCAATTAGACGATTTAATTATTATCTACCAGAGACTATTAAGCCAAAAAGAAAAGTAAGATTAAAAAAGTAAGTAGGGTAAGCCATTAGCGGCTTACCCTACTTATTTTTTGAGTGCATTCTGTCATGGTAACGTTCTGTTGATGAATTCTATATCAGGATAGAGCGTAGGAACCGTTTGTTTGGTTTTGATATCGCTGGATTCAAGAGAAGGTTCGTTGCTTTGTTCTTTTTTGGGGTCAGTTGTTGAGGAGTTCTTAGATTCTTCCATACTGTAGTACCTCCTTGAGTATCAATTTGGATTATTTTTAGTAAACTATTTATAGCGTTCCATTATATTCCGTATTATAATCATTTTTTTATATAAAAGAATAGTAAAATGGTTCTGGCATCGGTGTCGTGGATAGTACGGTTCAATAAGTGCTATAATAGGGATTAAGGTTGATTTGTTGTAGAAAGCTCGTGCAGAGGGGGTAATTATGAAGCGCAAACCGACTAATAAACTTAAAGAATTGGCTGCAACAGCCATTTGCGGTAATGATATTACATCGTCTTGTCTTTACGTCTCTGCATTAGCAATTGTTTATGCAGGAAAATGGGCATGGGTTTCCTTGCTAATCGTTTCTGTTGTTCTTTATTTTTATCGAAGTATTTATGGAGAAGTTGTAGGAGCACTGCCCTTAAATGGCGGAGCCTATAATGCATTACTTAATACGACAAGTAAATTGGTGGCTTCGATAGCAGCATGTTTTACGCTGCTTTCTTATATGGCAACAGCCGTTATTTCTGCGAATGAGGCGATGCATTATTTACAAACTTTGTGGCATAGTCTTCCAATTATGCCTGCCACAGGAGCATTGTTAGCTGCCTTTATGCTTCTGATGATTTTTGGGATCAGTGAATCTGCAAAGGTTGCTACAGGGATATTTCTTTTACATTTATCTACCATAGGAATCTTAATTTTGTCTTCTCTATGGTTTTTATTTAACTTTGGATTTACTATTCTTATGGAGAATTATCATTTGCCTATGGAAGGCAGCATTGGTACTGCTTTATTTTTTGGATTTTCAGCCGCAATGCTGGGAATCTCAGGTTTTGAAAGCTCAGCTAATTTCGTCGAGGAACAAGCACCTGGTGTTTTTCAAAAAACATTACGCAATATGTGGGCAGCAGTGACAGTGATTAATCCGTTGCTTGCTTTCTTAGCATTAGCATTACTGCCAATCTATGAAATTCGTCTGCATCAAGAAGCTTTACTTTCTAATATGGGCGTATTATCTGGGGGAGAGTGGCTGGCTGGTCTGGTGGCTATTGATGCTTCTTTAGTTTTGAGCGGAGCTGTATTGACTTCTTATGTAGGTGTTACTGGTTTAGTACACCGTATGGTATTAGACCGATGCTTACCGCAGTATTTGTTAAGAGTAAACCGGTATGGAACCCAATATCGTATTGTAATTGTCTTTTTCCTGTTATGTGTTTCTGTTCTCCTGGTGACTAGTGGCAGGCTGGCGGCATTAGCTGGTGTGTATACCATTTCTTTTTTGTCGGTAATGACTTTATTTGGTATTGGTAATTTATTGTTAAAAGTAAGACGGAGTGGACTCAAACGCCCAGTAAAAGCTTCCTGGCTAGCGGCCATGTCTGCAATTAGTGCTGTAGTGGCGGCTATATCTGGGACTGTTATCATGAATCCTGCTTATGTGGGAATCTTCTTGGAGTATTTTCTGCCAACGTTGGTTATTGTACTTGTAATGCTCAATCGTATTAGCCTCTTAAAGATGTGCTTATTTGTTGTAAGAGCTGTGAGCAACAAAATTACCGGGGCAGCTAAGGCTCTTACGCAAAGAATTCAAGCCAATATAAACGAAATTAATTCTCAGCAGATTGTTTTTTTTACTCGAGGAGGAGATTTAGCAAATTTAAATCTGGCAATGCTATATGTTAGAGACAATGAACATACCAATCGCATAAAAATTGTAAATGTTCTTAGAGAGGGGATTGAAGCGTTGCCTGGTTTGGCAGAAGATATTCATTTCCTTGGACGTATCTATCCAGAGGTAAACATTGAGTTTGTGCTTTATCGAGGTGAGTTTGGTCCAGAACTAATTCAGGAATTGTCACAAAAATGGAGTATACCTCCTAATTTTATGTTTATTGGTTCACCAAGGGGTGAGTTTAAATATAGTTCCGCTGAATTAGGCGGTGTACGGCTAATTATATGACTATTGACATTATAAAAACTAAGACGTATACTCTTAGTAAGATTTTAATAGATACCTAAAAAGCTATGATCAGGAAGAGTATTCATGATTTGGAATGTACAGAGAGTAGGGAGTGCTGAGAACCTGCCAGGATAATCAGAAAAAAATCACCTGAGAGCTGATGACTGAACCTTTTAGTAAGTCTATTCGTAATCCTGCGTTAAAGGATAGGGTATGGTAGTACCTGAAAGGATTGTTAAAAGGTGGTATAACGAAGATGAACTTCGTCCTGAATAGGGGCGGAGTTTTTTTATTACAGAGGAAAAGTAGTAGGTATATTGACAAAAGGAGTTTTTACTATGTATAAAAAGGTTGATCCTAAAAATAATTTTGTAGCAATGGAAAAATCGATCCTTACTCTATGGCATGAAAAAGATGTTATCCAAAAAAATTTCCAGATGAATGAGGGCAATGAATATTTCACCTTTTATGATGGACCGCCAACGGCTAATGGTGCTCCTCATATTGGTCATGTCGTGACCAGAGTCATTAAGGATTTGATTCCTCGTTATAAGGTCATGAAAGGGTATAAGGTTCTACGTAAAGCGGGGTGGGATACCCATGGGCTTCCTGTAGAATTAGAGGTTGAGAAAACCCTGGGCATATCCGGAAAGCCAGAAATTGAAAAATATGGTGTAGAAAACTTTATCAAGAAGTGCAAGGATAGTGTATTCACCTACGCCAGTCAGTGGAAAGATATGTCTGAGCGGGTAGCATACTGGATTGATATGGATAATCCTTACGTTACGTATCAAAATGAATATATTGAATCGGTATGGTGGTCATTAAAACAGCTTTGGGATAAAGAATTATTATATAAAGGACATAAGATAGTCCCGTATTGTCCAAGATGCGGCACATCTTTGTCTTCTCATGAGGTTGCTCAAGGCTACAAAGATGTGAAAGACAGCTCTGCTTATGTTAAATTCAGACTGAAGAAGGAAAATGCTTCAATTTTGGTGTGGACGACAACTCCTTGGACGTTGCCAAGTAACGTAGCTCTTGCTGTTAATAAAAACTATGACTATGTAGAAATTATCAATCAAGAAGAGCATCTGATTCTTGCCAAGGATTTGCTTAGCAGGATTGAAGGTGAGTATGAAATCGTTAGGGAGTTTAAAGGCGAAGAGCTACTTGATCAGGAATACGAGCCTATGTTCTCGTTTATTACTCCAGAAAAAAAGGCATATTATGTTATTCATGGAGATTTTGTAACACTCAGCGATGGCACAGGGGTGGTTCATATTGCACCTGCTTACGGTGAGGATGATAACCGGGCAGGGCAGAAATATGATCTTCCCTTGGTCAATTTGGTGGATGTTCAGGGAAATTTTGTAGAAGAAGTTACTCCATGGCAGGGAATGTTTGTTAAAAAAGCCGATGAGAAAATTATTGAGACCATGAAGGAAAGAGGTATTCTCTACAAAGCAGAAAAGTATCTGCATTCCTACCCATTTTGCTGGCGCTGTGATACACCGCTGTTATATTATCCTCGGGATTCATGGTTTGTAAGGATGTCTTCTCTAAGAGATAAGCTTTTAGAGAATAATGATACGATCCATTGGTATCCTGATAATGTGAAAAAAGGCCGCTTTGGTAACTTCCTAGAGAATGTTATCGATTGGGGACTAAGCAGAGAACGTTACTGGGGCACCCCTTTGCCCATCTGGGAATGCGATTGCGGGCATCGGGATTGTATTGGCAGTATTGCCGAATTAAAGGAAAAAGCAATCCAGGTATCTGATGATATTGAGCTTCACAAGCCCTATATCGATCATGTACTGCTGCAATGCAGCGTTTGTGGTAAGGAAATGAAAAGAGTGAGTGAGGTAATTGATTGCTGGTATGATTCCGGCTCTATGCCTTTTGCGCAGCATCATTATCCTTTTGAAAATAAAGAATTGTTTGAGCAAAACTTCCCAGCACAGTTTATATCCGAGGCGGTGGATCAGACCAGAGGCTGGTTTTATACCCTGCTTGCTATATCTACGGCTATATTTGATAAGAGTTCCTTTGAAAATTGTATTGTTCTTGGGCATGTACTGGATAAGAACGGCATTAAGATGTCAAAACATAAAGGGAATGTTCTAAGTCCGTTTACAGTCTTAGAAAATCAAGGTGCTGATGCATTGCGATGGTATTTTTATACTGCCAGTGCTCCTTGGCTTCCTTCACGGTTTTATGAAGATGCAGTCATTGAAGTACAACGAAAATTTTTGAATACGTTATGGAATGTATATTCTTTCTACGTGCTGTATGCACAGATTGACCAGTTTGATCCTGTCAAGTACCAAGAAAAAGCAAGCAGTCATGTCATGGACAAGTGGATACTATCCAAGTTAAATACCATGATCCATAAAGTGGACGAAAATTTGGAAGCCTATGATATAACGAAAGCCGCAGAACTTATCCAAGAATTTACCGAGGAACTGTCAAACTGGTATGTAAGAAGAAATCGAGCTCGCTACTGGGCAATGGATATGATTGATGATAAGATCCATGCCTATCTAACGCTACACACCGTGCTCAAAAATCTGGTAGTTGTTGCAGCACCTTTTGTCCCTTTTATAACAGAGGAAATTTATCAAAACCTTGTAGTACAGCTTGATGATAAGGCGCCAGAGAGTGTTCATCTGTGCAGGTGGCCTGCATACGATGAAAAGCTTGTTGATGAGCAGCTGGAAAAAGAGATGGAATTGACTTACAAGATTTGCGGTCTTGGGCGGAGCGCGAGAAATCTGGCGAATATAAAAAATAGGCAGCCTCTTTCCAAAATGCTGCTGAGCACCAAGGAATTGCCGGACTATTACCTTGCTATCATTAAGGAAGAATTGAATCTTAAAGACGTGGAAGTCAATGCTAATATGTCCGACTATGTAAGTTATAATGTTAAACCAAATTCACCTGTACTAGGCAGAACCCACGGTAAATTTATACCTGGGATCAGAAAAGCAATTTCAGATATGGATCAGATGGAGCTAGCATTGAAAATTATAAGCGGACAGTCTATTATAATTGAAATTGATGGTACGTCTATTGAGTTGAACGATAATAATTTATTAGTTACCATGAGTGGCTTAGAAGGTTTTGCCTTCGCTGGGGAAGGTGACATCGGTGTTGTTCTCGACACCCATATCTCTGAAACATTACGAATTGAAGGATATGCCAGAGAAATAATTAGTAAACTCCAGAATATGCGAAAGGACAGTTCCTTTGAAGTCATGGATAAAATTAAGATCTATATGGCGGGAAATGCTCTTTTGGAAGACGTTGTAAAACAGTATGAAGCTTACATTTTAAGTGAGACTCTGGCTGTGGAAATTGTTTTTAATGAACCAAGAGAGTATTTACAAGTAAATATTAATGGCGAATCACTACAATTGGCTCTTGTGAAGCAGTAAGAGAAATGACAAAAACTACTCATGTTAAATTAATGTGAGTAGTTTTTTATTTCTATGGAACCATCACAGAGGTGATGATTTATCTAAATACGGTTGTTATTGCAATCACCATATTTAGTTGCTGTAATGCAAGAGGCGTAATTTTAAGTGTTCGATTTAATTGCCCCGAACCGCCATAAACGCAAGGGTAGGAAAAT
>CAMKSY010000257.1 GCA_946415545.1 uncultured Pelosinus sp.
TTGCCTACTATTGCGGGAGAAAAAGTGGTGATGCGCTTGTTAAATCAACAGACGGTTATTTTTGACATTAATAAGCTAGGTTTTTCTACTGAAAATAGTAAGAATTATCACAAAATATATTCTCAATCTTATGGTATGGTGCTGGTCACTGGTCCTACAGGTTCAGGTAAAACGACTACTTTATACTCTACTTTGAATCAAGTGAATTCACCAAGTCAGAACATCATCACTTTAGAAGATCCGGTAGAGTATCGTTTAGGAGGAGTTAATCAAGTACAGGTTCACCCAAAAGCAGGCTTAACGTTTGCCAATGGACTTCGGTCTGCGTTGCGACAAGATCCGAATATCTTATTAGTGGGAGAGATACGAGATAGTGAAACTGCTGATATTGCTATTAGAGCGGCATTAACTGGTCATCTTGTCTTTAGCACTTTGCATACAAATGATGCGGCAGGAGCAATTACTCGTTTACTTGATATGGATGTTGAACCTTTTATCGTGGCATCATCAATTCTAGGAGTGGTTGCACAACGACTCGTCAGAACACTTTGTCCTAGGTGTCGAGAAAGTTATATACCTTCTACTGATGCCTTAGAACGTCTATTTTTAGGCGCTGATTCTAACGTACCTGTTAGATTGTATCAAGGAGTTGGGTGTGCCCATTGTAACCATACAGGTTATCAAGGACGTATGGCAATTCATGAAGTTATGCCCATAAGTTCTCAAATTAGAGAGGCTATTAACCGCAGAGCTTCTAGTGATGAAATCTGTAATATTGCTATCAAGCAAGGTATGATTACCATGCGTCAGGATGGTATTGAAAAAGCATATACTGGTTTAACGGATATTAAAGAAATTATGCGTGTAGCATATATTGAGGCTAGTGGAGGATAATTGTAATGAATCAGCTATTAGTTCAAGCTGTAAATAGCCGAGCATCTGACTTGCACATTACAGTAGGCGCACCACCCATATTCAGAATCGATGGTCAACTTGTAACTACTAAACATCAGCTACTAAACGCAAAAAGTACAGAAAGATTGTTTAAAGATATTACAACGTTGGAGCAACAGCAATATTTTAATGAACATGGTGAAATTGACTTTTCCTTTGCAGTTCCTGGTCTTAGTCGTTTTCGAGTTAATGCTTTTTGCCAACGTGGTTCAGTTGCTATTGCGATTCGGGTTATAGATGAAGATATACCTACCTTAGAAAAATTGGGATATCCAAGCGTTATAAAAACTCTTGCTAGTCAAGCTAGAGGTCTAGTGTTAGTTACTGGCCCCACAGGTAGTGGCAAATCAACAACTTTAGCGGCAATGATAAATAGGATTAACCAAGAACGATTTTGTCATATTCTTACACTCGAAGATCCTATTGAATTTTTACATAAGCATAATAAGTCAATCGTCAATCAACGAGAAATCAATACTGATACCAAATCGTTTACTGTTGCTCTCAGATCTGCTTTAAGAGAAGATCCAGATGTTATTTTGGTAGGAGAAATGCGGGATTCTGAAACGATCGCTACAGCCATTACGGCAGCAGAAACCGGGCACTTAGTCTTTGCGACTTTACACACTGGCAGTACTGCTCAAACTATAGATCGTATTGTTGATGCTTTTCCTTCATATCAACAGCAGCAAATCCGTATACAACTGTCTGTTACTCTGCAGGGAATTATTGCTCAGCAGTTATTATCTCGAATGGATCAGATTGGCAGAGTAGCTGCTTTAGAGATACTGATAGCTACTCCTGCAGTGCGTAACTTGATTCGCGAGGGAAAGACACATCAACTGACTTCTGTCATTCAAACGGGCGCAAAATTTGGTATGCAAGAGATGGATCGTGCTTTACAAGATTTGTATTGTCGTGGGATCATCTCATATGGTGAAGCTATAAAACACGCAATAGATGAAGAAAGTTTCGCTCGTTTCGTAAATAATTAAGCAAAGGAAAGTAGGAGAGGATAATGGCGAATATTTTCGGATACAGAGCTAAAGATCGTAATGGACAAGTGCTGATCGGCAGTATTTTGGCTGAAAACGAGTCGGCAGTGGCAGATCATATCCGAGATAAAGGCTATTTTATTACTCACATTAAGGAAGAAGGTGGTACAAAATTCTATAATACTTTCATAGATCACTTAAGAAGTGGCAGCTTAAAAGAGCTGTCGATTCTTTGTCGTTTATTTGCTACTATGATCAATGCAGGTTTACCTTTATTGACCTCTCTTGATGTACTCATTTCACAAACAAATAATCGACAAATGAAAAAAGCGTTACTAAATGTCTATAAAAAGGTCAAGGAAGGAGAAATATTATCCCGTTCTTTGGGGGACTATCCTACCATATTCCCTAATCTTATGGTTAATATGGTAGAGGTTGGAGAAGTGGGCGGGTTACTAGATGATGTACTTAATCGTCTAGCCAATCACTTTGAAAAAGAATATAAATTAAATGAGAAGATTAAATCAGCGCTGACATATCCGACAGTAGTATGTGCTATGGCAAGTGTATCTATTGCTTTTATTGTAACCTTTGTCTTACCGACTTTTGTACAAATGTTTGATAATTTAAAAATGGAGTTGCCATTACTTACACGTATATTGCTGGCAACGAGTGATATTCTATATAATTATACTTTATTTATGATTGCTTTTATTGTAGTGGGAGCATATGGCTTAAAGATTGTATATCAACGAGAATCATCCAGAAAAATGATTAATAAATTAATACTTTCAATTCCTGTTGTAGGCATGCTATCTCGTAAAATTGGTATTGCTCGTTTCAGCCGTACCTTAAGCACTCTGCTTCATGGTGGTGTACCGATTATTACTGCTTTAGACGTTGTGAAAAAGACTACCGGGAATCTTAGTATCATGGAAGCGTTAGAGCAAGCACAAGCTGGTATCAAAGGAGGGAGGGCGCTAGCATCTACTTTGTCCCAAAGTAAAGTTTTTACTCCTATGGTCATTCAGATGGTTTCTATCGGTGAAGAAAGTGGTGCATTGGACAAGATGCTTGAAAAGATTGCCGATTTCTATGAAAGTGATGTAGATGATATAGTTGGTCGCTTAAGTAGTATTATTGAGCCTGTTATTATTGGAACGTTGGGAATAGTCATTGGCTTAATTGTGATATCCATTATGATACCGATATTTGATATCATAACGAATCCTGGGAACCTATAACTACTAATGATGGACTTTAGTAGAATATAAGCATAAAAGAGGTAATGGTATGTTTATCAAATTAAAGATCCAAGTAAGGGATCAGAAGGGATTTACATTAATTGAATTGATGGTCGTAATTGCTATTATTGGAGTTCTGGCGGCTATTGCGATGCCGAAACTTACTGCTTCAACTGCGTCGGCAAGAGATGGAAGGCTTAAAGCTGATCTTCGTACGATTGACAGTGCTCTTATATTGTATCGTGCAAATAATAATATGTATCCAGCCACTAAAGCAGATCTAGCAACTTACGTTAATGTTTGGCCTAAGGATGCCCAAGCCATTGCTGCTGATTTGATTTATACAAAAGGGAGTAGTGATGATTATAAATTAACTGGCGTATCTTCAAATGGTACGACAAGAAAATCCCCTGGCAGCTCAGATTATACTTCCACTGATATATGGTAACAAATCCTAACTACCGCTAATGTGTTACCTCTGGTATCTCTATTCAGATATAAGGAGAAATATAGGTGTTTATAATAATAATCCTATTAGGTCTTTTTATCGGCAGCTTTCTTAATGTCTGCATTTACCGTTTACCACATAATCAATCCATTATCTTTCCGTCGTCCCATTGCAGCACTTGCGGTACACATCTTAAACCATGGGACTTAATCCCAGCAATTAGTTATTTGTTATTAAAAGGCAGATGCCGGTATTGTAGAGTTACACTTTCCCCACGCTATATTTTAGTAGAGATAGTAACGGCTATTTTATTTGCTTGGTGCTTTCAAATATATAGTTTATCTTTTCTGTTTATAAAAACCATTGTTTTTACAGCTTTTTTACTTATCATTACGTTTATTGACTACGATCACCAACTGATATTAGATAAAGTTCTCCTATGGTTTTCTGGAGCTGGTATTGTTATAAATTTGGGGACGCATAGTTTGCACTTTTGGGATATGCTGCTGGCCAGTTTCCTTGGGGGTGGATTGCTGCTTCTAATTGCACTTGTCAGCTACGGTGGAATGGGAGATGGTGATATCAAGTTTGCTGCAGCTCTTGGTATGTGGCTAAGCTGGAAATGTTTATTACTTGTCTTACTGCTGGCTTTTGTCTTTGGTGGAATCAGTGGTTTACTATTAGTGCTTTTCAAGTTGAAAAATCGTAAAGATTTTATTCCTTTTGGCCCTTTTATAGCTCTTAGTGCCTTTGCTATTATATTATATGGCAATGACGTGATTATTTGGTATATAAAAAAGCTATATTGAGGTGGACATATGCAACGAGGTGTTACCTTAATTGAACTTCTAGTATGTATAGCTATCCTTAGTGTTTTTGCAAGTGTGATAGTGCCAACTCTGGGACAATCAATAGAGAAGCAAGAGCTAGAGAGTACATCCTGTCAATTAGCAGCTGATGTTCGCTGGCTGCAACAAATTTCAATTAACGCTGGGGTAGATACAACGGCATATGCAATGTTCTTTTATAATACTACACCTTATGGCTATTATGTTACTGCGAATACTGTCAGAATAAAGAATGTTATATTTCCAGAATCTGTGACTCTTTCTGGCAGCCATTCATATATTTCGTTTGCACAGAGTGGAGTACCAAAAACAGGTGCGCAGACTATTTCTATACGGAGTAAGAAATTAAAAAAATGGAAATTTGTTATTCTTGCACCGATTACTGGACGTGTCCGTATAAGCGATTTCAACACACAAGGTGAAGAATAGAAGGTATAATCTATGATGTATAGGATAAAGGGAAATAAAGGTTTTGTTTTAGCAGATGTAACTCTGGGACTTTTTATTATTAGTGTAGCATTACTTTGTATCTCCATGTTGTTTACCCAAGCATTGCAATTGGAAGAAATTGCAGGAAATTATACATTAGCCACGTATCTGGCACAAAAACAATTAGAGTTATTAAAAAATAAGTCTTCAGTATATTGGGCTCAGGCGCAACTACCTTGCACTATACCTTGGCAAGACGAGGATCTTCCTCCTCCGGCAGACTTTGAGTTGGAAACCTATGCTGTATCATCTACGCTCGGTAGTCATCTTGTGCAAGTAACAGTAATCGTTACTTGGCAAGAAAGACAAAAAGATTATAGTATCCAGCTTGTGACTTTTTATTCCAAGATAAAATAAAGTTGTTCGTATTATGAAGGTGAATCAATGATGCGAAAATATTTTGTAGGACAACATGGAATCACTTTAATAGAATTGGTAATTGGTATGGCATTAATACTATGTTTGCTTTCTGGTATCGTAGGCTTATTTTCTGGATCTTTAAAAGTTTGGGTATTTGGTAAGCAGCAAAGTCATATCAATCAAACAGCGCGCATAGCGATAGATTATATTGTTAAGGAGATACGGTATGCTCAACAAATAGACTTAAAGAATATTTCATCTTTAGTGGTTACAAAGGCAAATGGAGAGATTAAAACGTTACAATTAGGTGAAGGACTTCATTCCAAAACTTTATATGTCATTATAGATAAGACAAAGTCAATTCCTCCTGGCGGTATTTCTAGCAGTCCAATAACAGAAAATCTCGTCACAAACCTGCAATTTGTTCAGCATGAAAATAGCAAGACAGTACTAGTAACTTTAGAAGTCACTAATGAGAATACTGGGGAAAGAAAGTTAATTCAGACAGCCTGTTATCCTTTAAATTTATGGTCACCCATTATAGGAAAGGAGATGTTACCTTGATAAATGTCATAAGAAATGAGCGTGGTTTGGCTGCTGTACTAGCGCTGATTGCTATGATGTTATTAGGGATAATGGGGATAGGCCTTATAG
>CAMKSY010000258.1 GCA_946415545.1 uncultured Pelosinus sp.
GACGATGGATACGTAAAAAAGACGAGTTTGAAAGAAGGTTTTCAATTTCTTGTAAGTTTAATGTCGTTTGATATTCCTTTGCCTTAGTTCGAATATAAACATCTTTATCTTTGACATAGGCGAAGACTACATCTTGTTTGTCCAATGGGATAATTTTGCCTTTATCTATAACGCAGATTTTTTGTACTATATTTTGTGAGCGTAGGAGTGGAAGTGGCTTAGGAACTAGATTTCTTATTTTGCTTACGATATGATCCATTTGTCCTTCTGTAATCGGTTTTGTAATATAGCCTACAGCTGGTGTGTTGAAAGCTTCTAGAGCATGTTCAGTAAATGCGGTAATAAAAACAATGAGAGGAGGATGTGCTAACGTATTTAATTCTTGGGCTAGTTCTAAGCCAGACATACCTGGCATTTTTATATCAAGAAATACAAGTGGACAATTAGTTTCGATGATATAAGAAAGAGCCATTGAAGAATTATTAAAAATGGCAGTGACTTCAATATCAGGATGCTTTTTTAAAAGATATTCAATTTCGTCACAAATCGGCTGTTCATCATCAACTATTACAGTTCTAATATGCATGCTGCATTGCCTTCCTTTCATAAGGTATACGAATGGTTGTTACAGTCCCATATCCAGGTTTACTGTCAATTTTTAGACCATAGTGGTGTCCATAAATACCTTTTAATCGCATGTAGACATTTCTTATGCCAATTCCTTCTGATTGGGTGGTGAAGAGTCGCTCTATCATATCCATGTTCATACCAACACCATTATCCGAGACACCGATTACAACATCGTCTTCTTGCCGATAGATAGCAATAGAAAGGACACATTCTGCTATTTTAGGAAAAAGCCCATGTTGAATGGCGTTTTCGGCAAGGGGTTGAATGGATAGAACCGGTATTTTAGTATGTAAGAGATCTGGGTCTATATTCATTTTAATCTGCAAACGTGATCCAAACCGTGACTTAGCAATTTCAAGATAAGCATGAATCGTATTAATCTCCTCTCCTAAGGTTACAAAATCTTCATGATTGGTAAAATTATAATGAAGCATTGTTGCCAGATGCTCTAATAACTTTCGAGCAGTATCGGGATTGGTTCGGCAGAATGACATAATGATATTGATTGTATTAAACAAAAAGTGAGGATTGATTTGAGCCTGAAGAGCCTTAAATTCGGCTTTCTCTCGCATTTTTTTTTGATGGTCTATTTCAGCTAGTTCAATTTGCCCTGAAAGCAGCTTGGCTACACCATCAGCGATCCGAATATCCATTTCTGAAACCCTGCCTGCTGCACGTGATAGTTGAATTGTTCCCACCACTGCCCCGTGAGCTATTAATGTAGCAACAACAAAGGAGTGTGATAGAAAAGTAGCAGGTGCATCTTTGACGATTATTTGCTTTGTATCATGGGGATGCTCAATCGTATGATTTTCTGATTCACGGCTAATAAAAGCAAGAACTTCTTTGTCGTTGGATATAGAAACGGCATCCATTTTAGTTAATTCATAAATAATTTGTCCTGTTTCTCTTGCAGAGGTGAGGGTTAACCCATGACGTAAATAAGGGAGAGTGCGATGGGCTATTTCCAAGGAAAGTTCTGCAGCTCTAGCTCCATAGGATTCTTGTTGGATTTGAATATCTTTAATAATTAACATAAAAATAGACGTTCCCAAAACAGTAACAAAGGTAGTCGGAAAGGCGATAAGCAGCTCGAGATTCCAGGCGGCTTCAAAAGGTTTAGCAAATAAAAGTATCATACTTTTTTGTAGAGCTTCTACGATTAAGGCTACTAATGCTGCTGTTTTCCAGGTTAGGTTATTTAAGCCGATTTTATGGCGAATCATACCCGCAAACAATCCGCCCAGGACAGTGGCTATCGCACAAATTTCTGCAGTAAATCCACCCACGAGATATCGATGAATTCCAGCGATAACTCCTACGCTAAATCCAACAAGGGGACCGCACATGATGCCGCTCATCAATGTACCGACTAGCCTCATGCTAGCTAAAGCCCCGCCAATCGGCGCACCATTAAATGTACATAAACTAGATAAAATTGAAAAAATAAAAGTCAGTATAGCCCAATTCCTAAAAGTAGAGGGATTATGAGTACACTGTATAATATAAGGGGTTCGTCCGAAGAGATAAGCAGCCATGGCAATGAGCGCCATGTCACTTAAGAGATCCAGAATTAATTTGAAATCCATAAAAGCCTCCATATAGTAAAATAATATATATAAATCAAAGGGAGGAATCTATTTGTTGCATAAAAGATAGAAATGTGTGTTAAGCTAAAGATATATTTTTGCCGAAGGCTTCATAATCTTTGCATTTTTGTGCTTTAGAATTCATATCATCAAGAGAGTAAAATGAACTATTATTCTTAACCCAATTTTACATAGTTTTAGTATACGTATCTCTTAATTAAAGGGGATAGTTGTTACATCGTATGTTGAATGTTACAATAAGAAAAATATACCTTTACAGTTTATTACGCGATGGATGTTCCTTTTCCTTTGTAGGTAAAAGGATAAGCTTATGAAAATCTTTGTAATAAGAGTGTTGACGAGGTAAATATGAGGGGAGTGAAACGTAGCGATTTCTATCTCTTTGATAGAAATTAGCTAGGGAAAAAATGATAGATCATACAATGCTGGAAAAATATGCGCGTCTTATTGTAAAAACAGGAGTTAATATTCAAAAAGATCAAACCTTGGTAATTGCTTCACCCATCGAATGTGCTTTTTTTACCAGGATGATAGCCAAGTATGCTTATGAAGAGGGCGCAAGAGATGTTGTTGTTGCCTGGAAAGATGAGTTATTGTCGAAAATTCGATTTATGCAGGCACCGGAAGAGGTGTTTGAGGAGTTTCCAGAATGGCAGAAGGATTTTTATTTATCTTATGTAAAGCAAGGAGCGGCTTTTGTCAGCATTGCTGCATCTGATCCTGAGCTTCTCAAGGATGTCAATCCTGGAAGATTAGTAAAGGTGCAGAAAGCCAGTAATACGGCACTTAAAGAGTATAGAGAACGATTAATGAGTAATAAAAATACATGGTGTGTTGTGTCCATTCCTACTAAATCCTGGGCTAAAAAAGTTTTCTCTGAAGTATCAGAGGATGAAGCAGTTTCCAAGCTTTGGGATGCAATTCTTAAAACGGTGCGAGTTGACATGCAAGATCCGGTGGCAGCTTGGGAAGAGCATAAGCAAAATTTAAAGAAAAGTTCAGATTTCTTAAATTCAAATCAATTTCAGTTTTTGCAGTATAAAAATTCATTAGGTACGAACCTGAAAATTGAGCTGCCTAAGGATCATATCTGGCTTGGAGGTTCGGAATATACTCCGGAAGGATTGGAATTTGTTGCAAATATGCCGACGGAAGAAGTATTTACCTTACCTAAGAAAACTGGCATTCAAGGTACCGTTGTCAGCTCAAAGCCTTTAAATTATAATGGCAATGTCATTGATCATTTTTCCCTCACGTTTAAAGATGGTAAGATCGTTGACTTTACTGCTGAGCAGGGGTATGAGATTCTAAAAGGACTGATTGAGACAGACGAGGGGTCTTATTACCTTGGTGAGGTGGCTTTGGTGCCTTATAATTCACCAATCTCCAATTCTAACATTTTGTATTTTAATACGTTATTTGATGAAAACGCCTCGTGTCACTTGGCAATAGGAAAGGCGTATCCTGTATGCATCAAAGATGGTGAAAAAATGGCGAAAGAAGAATTGGAAGCCTTAGGTGTCAATGATTCTTTGGTGCATGTAGATTTTATGATCGGAACCAAGGATCTTGAAATCATTGGAACAACGGCAGCAGGGCAAGAAATCCCCGTATTCAAAAATGGTGATTTTGCGTTTTAAGAAACGATTTGAGTCCTTAAAACTATAAATTATGAAGTATATAAAAAATAACCGCTCCCAAGCTGGGACGGTTATTTTTTAGTGCTTTATTTTAATGATTTAGTAACGGATTCAACTTGATACATGCAGCCGCCTTGTTTATTTAATAGCTGCTCTAGATCCTCTTGACTGAGTGTATCTGATGTTGTTTTCAGGGTAAGCGTTGCTCCGCGGCCTGTTTGATTGGATGAAGCAGATGTTTGTTTAATATGGGTAATCGGTAAGTCCGACTTACGGATGTTGTCAATGATTTCTTCAACACTTCTCTCTGTGTCGCCAATCTGTACTTGAAACTCTTCATGTTTAGCCAAGGTACTCACTCCTTTGTTGTTTAGTAAATCACTAAACCCTATATTTTCTTAATTTACTTCGACAAGGAAATAGGATTTCCTTTAAAAGAAAAGATATACATCGCTTTAATAAACTGATATAGAGTTCGCTTTTATGCATTATCTTTTTATAATTCTTCGTGGATGCAATGTTTCATGGAACGGTTCCTGATAAAATACTCACTTCCAGCTTGACCTGTTTATCTGTTGGTGTTGAATATCCTGCAGATATTATTCTTGATCTTGAGCGAGCCATGAAGTAAGATTAGAAAATAAGAATAGTGAAAGCACTATTAATTCGCATCAACAATGCTTCTTTATTTTCGTATATCAAATAAGCAACAGGCTTTGAAACGGGAAGTTCGTCATCATGTATTGATAACTTCTATGTAGCGTTTATACGAATACAGCATGAATCCTAATCAAGTCTATCGACAGATTCAGAGTTGAGACTGCACGAACAGGAGGAAATCGGCGCATGATTAAAAGACTCATCTTCTTACTTTGGGGATTGTTCCTTTTTGCTCTTGGAATTGTAATGACGATTAAGAGCAATTTAGGAACTTCACCATGGGATGCTCTGCATCTAGGACTGATTCATTATCTTCCATTGACCCTAGGGCAAGTGTCCCAGTTAACAGGAATTTTAGTGATTATGATTAGTTATTTTTTGGGAATGAAGCCAGGCTGGGGCACCATTGCGAATATGTATTTCATTGGTCTTTTTATAGATGTAATTATGGATAACAGGTGGATTCCTGACCCTGCATCTTTCGTATTCCAAGGCGTACTCTTACTGGCGGGTATTTTAATTATTGGCTGGGGAAGTTTTTTTTATCTTTCTGCTGCTCTGGGAGCGGGTCCTAGGGATAGCTTCATGGTGGGAGCGGTTACTAAAACAGGTTATCCAGTGTGGAAAGTCAGAACTGTCATTGAAAGCAGTATTGCCATTTTAGGCTACTTTTTAGGAGGGCCGATTGGTATTGGTACCATCGTTATTGCTTTGACGCTGGGACCTTCCATTCAATGGGCTTTTTCCCTTATGGGTAAGAAGGCCCAGGAGATAGAACATGATTCTTTAAGGATTCGGTTAGAACAATAAAAGAAAAAATAACAGCAGGATTCTATTGATATATGTAAAATAGTTCTTTTATATGGAAGGAATGTGATTTATGGGAGGTAGAAAGTGACGAAATGTAGCTTCATTAAAATATGCTTTGGGTTGATGCTTCTTTGGATATGGGGATCATCTAGTGCATTCGCTTCTGGAATTTTCCAGCCTACAATAGTTAAAAAAAGTTATTTTAAAAATGATGTTATAGTTGACTTTACGATTATGGGATCACCAATTGCGACGCAAGAACAATGCGTAGCGTATCTTTTAAAGCGAAATCCCTTGCCGTTGCTGACAACCACTCCGAAACAATTGGTCGAGCATTATTATCATGAGGCAGGAATGGAAGGAATCCGGCCAGATTTAGCGTTTGCCCAAGCATTACATGAGACGGGCAATTTTCGTTATGGTGGTGATGTGATACCATTACAGAATAATTACTGTGGATTGGGAACAACAGGTAACGGCGTTAAGGGGGCGTGGTTCCCTTCAGCACAAATTGGCGTTAGGGCACAGATTCAACATTTGTTAGCTTATACGGCCAAACGGCCACCAGTACTATCGATTGTTGATCCCCGATATAATCTAGTAAAAAG
>CAMKSY010000259.1 GCA_946415545.1 uncultured Pelosinus sp.
ATACTTGTTTTAGTAGGGAAAGGTGAGAACAGCATTTACGAAATTGACCTTGAGCTGCAAGGAAAATATCCAAATTTGCCTATTGAGGCAGTTATTGCTGATGTGCGTGATGAAAAATGCATGAATACAATATTTAAACAATGGAAACCTCAGGTTGTTTTTCATGCTGCTGCTCACAAACATGTTCCTCTAATGGAGGCACAACCAGCAGAAGCTATTCGTAATAATGTTTTTGGGACAAAGGCAGTGGCAGAGGCCGCTGATCGTTTTGGCTCAGAAATATTTGTCATGATTTCAACAGATAAAGCAGTAAATCCGACAAGCGTTATGGGTGCCACAAAACGCATGGCCGAACTTATCATTCAAAATCTAAGTAAAAGCAGTAATACCAAATTTGTTGCGGTACGTTTTGGGAATGTTCTTGGTAGTCGTGGTAGTGTGATTCCTTTATTTAAGAAACAAATTGCCAAAGGTGGCCCCATCACCATTACTCACCCTGAGATGAAACGCTATTTTATGACGATACCTGAAGCTTCTCAACTAGTATTACAAGCTGGCGCGTTAGCAAATGGTGGGGAGGTATTTGTCTTGGATATGGGGGAACCAGTGAAAATTGTAGATATGGCATCTGATCTAATTCAGTTGTCGGGGCTAGTTCCTAATAAAGATATTAAGATACAATTCAGTGGTTTGCGTCCAGGGGAAAAATTGTTTGAAGAACTACTTACAGCAGAAGAAGGTACGACTTCGACAAAACATCAGAAAATATTTGTAGCTAACTTGAAGAAGGTAGATGAGAAAAAGCTACATGATGGATTGACAATGCTTAAAGATGAAGTAAGAGCTGAACAAGTGATTAAGATATTGATGAGTCTCATACCAACCTATAAAAGTGCTAGAATGCAATATTGCTCCACAATAGAAAAAAAGGAACCAGATATAGAAAGAAAATATAATGGCACAGATGAGCAATGGCATCAGCCTGCAGTTCAATGAGGGCATTGATGAGCAGCGCTCTAGTTGGAGGTAGTAATGATTAAAAGGATAATCGATATTATAGCTTCGTTAATTGGCATTACGATACTAATGCCATTATTAGTAGTAGTGGCATTATGGATTCGATTGGACTCACACGGACCTATTTTGTTTGTTCAACGTAGAATTGGTGTTGATGATAAAGAATTTCTGATGTACAAGTTTCGAACAATGAAAGTAGGGACTCCAGAAGTTGCAACGGATAAGCTGCATGACAGCCAAAATTATATAACAAAATTAGGTTATTATTTGAGAAAATACAGTATAGATGAACTCCCGCAATTATTTAATGTACTGTTAGGGGATATGGCCCTAGTCGGTCCTAGACCAGCGTTGTATAATCAATATGATTTGCGCCAGATGAGAATGAACGTAGGAATTGATAAAATTAGACCAGGAGTCACTGGGTGGGCTCAAGTAAATGGAAGAGATGAGATTTCATTGCAAGAGAAAGTGAGTTATGACTTGATTTACTTGCAACAACAGTCAATTTTGTTGGATATAAAGATAGTAGTTATGACGGTTTTTAGTGTATCTTCTGGAGATAGAGTCAGTGAAAAAAGATCTATCTAGGTGTTTTAGCATTTGGGAGGGTTATATGGATAGCAAAACATTATTAGTTACAGGTGGAGCTGGTTTTATAGGTAGTAATTTCGTGCATATGGCTCTTGCTGCAGGTAAAAAGGTTATTAATATTGATAAACTAACTTATGCAGGTAATTTAGAGTCGCTGCAGTCGATCGCAGATCACCCAAACTATAAGTTTGTCATGGGAGATATTGCTGACACCGTAGTGGTCGAGCAGTTGTTGTCAACCTATAGACCAGATGCAGTGATTAACTTTGCTGCTGAATCTCATGTTGATCGTTCTATTGATGGACCAGCTGAATTTATTCAAACTAATATTGTAGGAACCTTTCAGTTGCTTGATGTAACCAGGAAATATTGGAATAGTCTATCGTGCGAGGAAAAGGCATCCTTTCGTTTTTTGCATATATCAACTGATGAAGTATTTGGCTCACTAGATACGGAAGGGTATTTTACGGAGCGGACGGCCTATGCGCCTAATTCTCCGTATTCTGCTTCTAAAGCATCTTCTGATCATTTGGTAAGGGCATATCATCATACCTATGGACTGCCAGTACTAACAACTAATTGTTCGAATAACTATGGCCCTTATCAATTTCCTGAAAAGTTGATTCCACTTATGATTCTGAATGCTTTAGCAGGAAAAACATTACCAATATACGGAGACGGCTTAAATATTCGCGATTGGTTATACGTTGAAGATCATTGCCGTGCTATTTTAACAGTACTAGACAAAGGCATTATAGGTGAAACATACAATGTGGGTGGTCATAATGAAAAGACCAATTTAGAGATTGTATATGGAATTTGTGATTTATTAGATAATGAACAGCCTCGTTCAGATGGAAAATCTTATCGTGAGCAAATTACTTTTGTTGGCGACCGACCAGGACATGATCGTCGTTACGCTATCGATAATTCGAAAATAACAAAAGAAGTAGGATGGATACCGGCAGAAACCTTTGAAAGTGGAATAAAAAAAACCATCAAATGGTATCTTGATAATCCTACGTGGTGTCAGCGAGTATGTGATGGTAGCTATCGAGGTGAACGTCTTGGTAGCAATGCATTAGGCTAAGTGGAGGTTTTGCGATGATTAAAAAAGGAATTATTTTAGCAGGTGGATCAGGTACTCGGCTGTATCCTCTGACCCAAGTGGTAAGCAAACAACTTATGCCAGTCTATGACAAACCTATGATATACTATCCGCTAAGTACCTTAATGTTGGCAGGAATCACAGATGTTTTGATCATTACTACTCCCAAGGATCAGTTTTTATTTCAAGCATTACTGCAGGATGGAAGCCAATGGGGGCTAAATATTCAATATGCTGTTCAGCCTAGTCCTGATGGATTGGCGCATGCTTTTATTATTGGAAAAGATTTTATCGGTAATGATGGATGTACATTAATTTTGGGAGATAATATTTTTTATGGTAATAAACTAGTTGAGTATTTGCAACGTGCCGCTAATAGACAATATGGAGCCACCGTTTTCTCCTACTGGGTAAAAGATGCAGGAAGCTATGGAGTGGTAGAGTTTGATAGGGATGGTAATGCTCTAAGTCTTGAGGAGAAACCTACTAATCCTAAGTCGAACTATGCTATTACAGGTTTATATTTTTATGACAAACAGGTAGTTGATATGGCACGTGAGCTTGTGCCTTCTGCTCGTGGCGAGTTAGAAATTACCGATCTTAATAAACTTTATCTAAAAAAACAACAGCTTCATGTTGAGCGTTTAGGACGTGGATATGCATGGCTGGATACTGGAACTCATGATACGTTATTGCAAGCTTCAAATTTTATTGAAACGATAGAGCAAAGGCAGGGGCTAAAAGTTTCATGCCCAGAAGAAATTGCTTATCGTATGGGACTTATAAATGCTGAGCAATTGTTGAAATTGGCTGATCCATTGAAGAAGAACGGGTATGGAGAGTATTTGCTAGAGGTTCTACAATATTAAAGCATTATTAAAATGTTAAGAAAGAAGGAAAAAATTTCTTGTGAAGTATTTGCATATCTTTCCTGTTGAGAAATTTACAACACCTTATATTGATTTTATAAATAAAAACTTCCCTCAGCAAGATCACTTCTTTTTGCTTTATGGGACGCCTCCAAGTGAGGAAATGATGTCACATTCAAATGTATGGTATTGTGATTCATTTAAAAGACGATTATTGACTTTAGAGAAACTGTTATTTAGAGCTCAAAAAATCTACTTTCATTCTTTATTTCTTCCAGATAACTTCTTTTTACTCTTATTTCTACAGTCATGGGTGTTGAAAAAATCGCACTGGGTAATATGGGGTGGGGAATTATATGCATTTAGGGAGACTTGTACAAATTTAAAATCACAGATACGTCAATGGGTAAGAAAAAAGGTCTTCAGTAATATAGCAGAGATTTCTGGAGTTATAAAAGGTGATTATTATTTGGCTCAAAAAATTTGCGGTGTAAAGGGTAAATATATGGATGTGATTTATCCTAATCCGACTAAACGTGAGTTTTTAGACAGAATTATATCTAGTAGAAGGGAAAAAAGTGTTATTAATATTCAGTTAGGGAATTCTGCTACTCTTACCAATCAACACATGATAGCTATCGATAGTTTAGCAACGTTTAGAAGTGAAAATATCAATATTTTTTGTCCTTTATCCTATGGTGATAGAGAGTATGCGAGCAAAGTAGCAAAGTATGGACATGATGTTTTTGGTGATAAATTTATAGCAATGTTTGATTTTTTACCACCTCATGAATATGCTGAATTTTTATCGAATATTGATATTGCTATATTTAATCATGACCGACAACAGGGACTTAATAATATGCTTGCTTTGCTTTATTTGGGGAAGAAAGTATTTATAAGTGACGAAATAACATCATGGGAAGAATTAAGAGTAAAGTATCAATTTACAATTTACTCTATAAATTCTATAAAAAATAGTATTTTTAAAGATTTTATTTATAATGATTCATTAGTAATCGATCAAAATAAAAAAAGTGCAGCAAAATTTTTTTCGGAAGAAAATATAAAAAGATTATGGAAAGAAGTTTTTAATTACTAATTTGTGCAAAATAAACCTTATATGAATATTCAGAGATGATTGGTGTAGGGATTTATTGGAGCAGGAATGATGGACTTGGTTTCTATGGATATTCTATTTGAAGTTCTAATAACGTAAGGAAAATTTATTAGCAAATATTATGATGTTTGATGGTGACTTGTTATTACTTTGAAAGGTGGATATTATGTTGAGTAACCCAGTAAATATACTTGTTTTGGGAGTAGGCGGGAACGTTAGTCAAGGTATATTAAAATCTTTAGGGAGGAGTAACCTCACTTGTAGAATAATTGGAGCTTGTGTGAGTCCCCTTGCATTAGGCTTGTATGTGGCAGACAAATCTTATGTTTCACCAATGGCTAATGATGATCATTTTATTGATTGGTTGATTGATACTTGTAAACGTGAAGGAGTTCAAGCTATACTTTCAGGAGTTGAACCAGTTTTAAATGTAATAGCTAAATATGAGAAGTTTATTTATAGTCAAACTGGTGCGGTATGTATCGTTAGTAGTTCCGAGCAATTAGCTATTGCCTCTAATAAATTTACTACTTGTCAATGGCTTGAAAATAATGGCTTTAATTTTCCGAAATATGCAATGGCTGGAGATGAAATGGCTATTAAGAAACTATCGGAGGAAGTTAGTTATCCACTAATTGCAAAGCCATGTATTGGGCGAGGTGCCAGGGGTATTATTAACATATATAATTTGGTTGATTTGACTTATGCATCTGGTTTGTCAAATTATGTTATTCAAGAATATATAGGAGATCCAGAATCTGAATATACTGTTGGGTGTTTTTGTGACAAAATAGGTCAAGTGCGTGGTACTATAGCTATGCGTCGCGATTTATTAGAGGGAACTACATATCGGGCAGAGGTTGTAGACATTCCGGAACTTAAGTTTGAAGCTGAACGGATTGTTTCTGCGTTAAGACCAGTAGGTCCATGTAATTTGCAATTTCGTATATCGTCATTAGGTAAGCCTGTATGTTTTGAAATTAATCTTCGTTTTTCCGGTACTACACCACTGAGAGCGTATTTCGGTTTTAACGATGTGGAAGCGGCAATCCGCCATTATGTTCTAGGAGAATATATCGAGAATCTTCCGCTAATCACAGAAGGTGTTGCATTACGGTATTGGAATGAAATGTATGTTGAACCTAAAGCTGTTCAAACGTTGCGTGAATCTAATGTGTTAGAGGAACCAAGAAAATACAAGCCTGTAGTTGAAGACTTTGGGAGTAATTGATGCGAA
>CAMKSY010000260.1 GCA_946415545.1 uncultured Pelosinus sp.
AAAACTACTTGACGCAAATAAAATTATATCCATTTTTTATTATATCATACTTTTTCGACACTAGAATGCTTTATACTACATTTTCCATCCCATCGGTATCTTTTCATATCTACGCATCCATCCTTGGTAAATGTAATTCCCTCTGCCTCAAGCAATTGACGCTGCACATCTTTGCCGCCAAAGGCATATCCATCCGTAAGACTGCCATTTTGAAAAACGACTCGATGACAAGGTAATGCCCCATGATAAGGATTGCGGTGCATGGCATAACCTACCGCACGAGATGCCCGATAACTTCCGGCCATTGAAGCAACTTGGCCATAAGAAACTACCTTCCCTTCCGGGATACGGCTGACAATCTCATAAACTCTGCTGTTAAACCCCATACCTATCACCTTCATTTTCTATAATAACTCCATTATATCTTCAAATAACCCGTTTGCCATCATCTTATATAGAATAAAACGGAATACTTAATTTTACTTCCGAATCAATTCACATTACCACCTCTGTTGCTCATGATGTTCAATTTATATGTGTACCAAATCTAGCCGACAGGAGTCTTCGCAAGGTCGGCAAACAGCTTATCCCTGAACTTACGGCTGGCAGCAATTCCTTTTTGTTCTGCATGGAATAAAAAAGAACCATTTTCAGGCTCAACAGGAGCTTAAAAATGGTTCTTTTTCTGCCTTTCACTATACCAAACGGTAATTATGCGGTAATCAAATGCTTGCCATCCTTGATGACTACCTGACCATCAATCGCCAGGGTAGGACTCAGCAAGATACCATCCAAATGCATTGGCACCTGACATGTACCGCCAAATCCGAAATTATTGCCCAGAGCAATATGAACTGTTCCCATAACCTTTTCATCTTCAAGTACTCGTCCGGACAAGATCGCCTGATCATTCGTACCGATGCCCAGCTCCGCAATATTGCAAGCCAATTTCCCATATTCGTTCAACATTGTTTCCAGCTTTTCCGTTTCTCTGCCGCCTTCTACTTTCGTTACATAACCTTCTTGTACCGTAAGCTTGATGGGGGATTCCAAGACACCAATACCTGCCATAGCACCATCAATAATAATGATGCCTTCTGCCGTTCCTTCTACAGGGGCGACGTAGGCTTCACCTGCTGGCAAATTGCTAAAATCACCTGCAGTATGATTAATTCCTGTATCTGCATGACCTTCTCTGCCCGCAATGGATAAAGTCAAGTCAGTACCAGCCAATGTAGTAATATGTACTGCCTCTCCTTCGCTGAGCAGCTTGGCAAATCGCTGGCTCAACTCTGCTATATGCTCATAATCAGCACTTAAGGTACGCTGCATAATATCTTCCGTGATGCCAGGCAAAGTAGCAATCCGGGCTCCCTTTTGACTAGCGTCTTTTCGAGCCTTAGTATGGGAGAAGGAACAGGAGGTAGCACCTAAAATGACATCAGCATGTAACATTGCCGCAGCAATAGCAGGTGGTGGCTCTACACCGTCATTTTTACGTGGCAGCATTTCAACATATAGAGCCTCCGCTCCAGCTTCTACAGCCTTTTCCCATAATGCTCTCCCAACATTGCGGGTTGGCTCATCAGTGACAACAAGAACGGTTTCTCCCTTTTTAACCGCCATACATTGGCGGATTGCAATTTCTGCGCTTTTTTCCAAATGCTTTGTCATAATCTCATCATCCTCATGTCAAGTTATCGTTCTATGGTTGTCAAAAGATACTTGGGTGTTTTTCCCTGGTCGTTCTTAACAACCAGTCCACGGCTAATCATCTGACGCAGCACAGCATCAGTAGCAGCCCGGGCATCTTCCACCTGCAGCTTGTAGCCTTGTAATTGTCCCCCCACACTAAGATCACCAATCGATTTAGCAATTTCTTTCAGCGTCGCGCCATGAGTCTGACTGGCAAGGAGGGTCTGAATTTTAGCTTCGATTGCCTGCCCCATTTGTGCATGCAAACGGCGGGGAGTACTGCGGGACTTTCGATATCCCCAGATATACAAAATAGCGCCCATAACAGCAAACCCTAAAGTACCCATTATAAAACCTTCAATAGGCAATACAATCCCCCTCCTTTTCTAATCCTGCAGGCTAATTAGTTTTCTGCCGATTAGAATTCTTAGAAAAACAATCAGCCGCTCCATGACAGGCTCTGCTTCCGTACCAAACTCTTCACTCATTAATCTGGCTATATCACCTACGGTGTACTCACCATTACAGTGAAACCAGACAAAGGAGCCATAGGAATCAAGATTAAAATAGGTTTGTGCGGGTGTCCGAAAAAAGCGCGTACAAAGCTTACTAATCCAATGATTATGGTGAACAACCAAACGTGATGTATTCCCCATCTCAGCCGCCACATGAGGGCGGCCGATAGGGCGTTTTAACAATAAATTATTTCGCTGTTTCATAAACAATTTCCTTCAAGATTTTTTTGCTTCTTAGAAACAAGGTTTCTAATTTTCCTTATCCAACTTGTAAGTCAGACAATGCCGCAGGAAGGCAATTGCCAATATCACGAAAATCCCCATAGATACTTCATTGAGCATGCCGCCCCATTTCATATCCATAGAAATATCAATCCCTTGGTAAACCATAAGTGCCAGAACAACGCCCATTAACGAATCACCGGCAATTAGGCCAGAAGCGAGTAAGATTCCTTCTTCTGTACGTCTTTTCAATTGATCTGCATTTTTTATTACCTTAGTCATTATTAAGCTAAGCAGACCACCGGTAGCAATTGCAGCATTTAAGTGAATTGGCAGATACATACCTACTGCAAAAGCCAACACAGAAATCCCCAGTAATTCAGCAACAACTGCCACAGAAGCACCAATACCAACTAGCGCCCAAGGCAATGAGCCATCAATAACACCCTTGACAACCAGCGACATTAATGTGGCCTGTGGTGCTGCCAATTCTTTCGTGCCAAAACCATACGCACTATTTAACATCGTCAGCGTCCAGCCTATAACAGCAGCCGATGCAACAACACCAATTAAAAGAGCATATTGCTGGCGGTAAGGAGTGGCACCAACTAAAAAGGCTGTTTTTAAATCCTGAGAAGTATCTCCCGCCATTGCAATGGAAATACAAACCAGAGCTCCAATGCTAAGAGCGGCCAGCATACCTTCAATACCAGTAAAACCCATAGCCTTTAACAGCACACTTACTATAATCAAAGTACCAATGGTCATCCCGGAAACCGGATTACTAGAAGAACCGATCAGACCTACGATACGAGAAGACACTGTGGTGAAGAAAAAGCCAAACAACACCACCATAATCCCTCCGATTACACCCATGTGAAGCTGAGGCAGGAAGGCACAGGCAAGGAAGATAACAACTGCCCCAATCAAAATGATAGACATTGGCATATCTTTTTGTGTTCTAAGATTTTCGTCACCAGAACCGCCGCCTTTTGTCAGCCCCCCAAGAGAAGCTTTAAAAGAACTAAAAATGGTAGGTAAAGACTTAATTAGGCTAAATAAACCGCCTACGGCTACGCCGCCTGCGCCAATATAGCGAATGTACTTACTCCATAGATCCCAATGATCCATTTGGGAAATGGGTGAAGTTGCTGGAAATACCGGCGCTGTTAAACCACTGCCGAAATAAGCAATCAAAGGCATAAGAACCATCCAGCTAAGGAAGCTGCCGGCAAACATTGTAAAAGCCGCCCGAGGTCCGATAATAAAGCCTACCCCCAGTAAAGCTGGCAGGACATCAAATCCAATAGCCGCTCCCTTGAGACCCGGAATCGGCCACTCAGGATTTTCATTCCAAATCCCCATGGCTCCCATTAAAAATTTATACCCTGCACCGATACCAATTCCAGCAAATACTGTTTTTGCACCAGTGCCTCCCTGATCACCTACAACCAGCACTTCTGCACAAGCTGTACCTTCTGGATATGGAAGATTATGATGTTCATCTACAATTAAATAGCGACGCAGCGGAATCATGAGCAACACGCCAAGTGAACCACCAAGCAATGCCATCAATGTCATTGTCATCATATCAGGTGCATATCCCCATAGGAAAAGAGCAGGTACAGTAAAAATCATACCTGCAGCCACTGCTTCACCTGAGGAAGCAATAGACTGAGCTACCGTGTTCTCCAAAATCGTTCCTCTTTTTAATATTCCTTTTAAAATCCCCATAGAAATAACTGCTGCCGGAATGGTAGCACTTACGGTCATCCCAGCCTTTAAGCCTAGATACGCATTCGCCATACCGAACACAATTGCTAAAATAAAACCGATAATAATTGCTGTTGCTGTAAACTCCGGAATGACTTTATCTGCTGGTACGTAAGGAACATACTCCTTCCCTGACACATTCAGATAATCTAACCTTCGTTCTTCACTACTCATCGACTATCCCCCCCTTAAATTAATATTACAATACTGGCAGAATAATCATACTTCTTAGAGGGAATATATGTCATTGTCACTATGGCACAAAGAAAAATCAAGTCCACTTGTTACAAAGTTACAACGTACTATATCTTTTGCGTGCTCATCATATATACTTTGGTTTTAATTAATTTTATTTAATGAACCATTATCTTATTTCAAGGGAATATATTTCGTATCTTAAGGGCTAACTGCAAATTAAAGCGGACTTCAGAGTCGTCCAAATCCACTCCCAATATATCCTGAATTCTCTTTAATCGATATGTCACACTGTTGCGATGCAGGAATAAGAGTTGAGCAGCTTTGAAAATATTTCCATTGGCACTAAAATATGCTTCCAAGGTTTTTACCAATTCACTTCGGGTTAAGGTATCCAAATGATCAAATCTGCCTAAAATAGCTTCATAATATTCCTTCAACTCCGGCATATCCTTTAACTTTGTAAGAATCTGATACACCCCTAAATCCCAGAAATAATATATCCTTGCCAGTGGGTCTAAATTTCGTCCGATCTCCAGAGTCTCCTTGGCTTCACGATAAGTTAAGGGCAGCTGCCTGTAGTCCTCACAAACCCGACTCACTCCTATTGCAAATTCAAGCTCTGGAGCAAATCGCTGTAATTCCTGCTTGATTACATCTACCCGCTGCATTGCCTGTTCTTTTGCGTGGCTATTGACCGTCATTGGACAAAGAACCGTGATCCACTCCTGTTTGTAAGCTACAAGTAAATCCTTCTGTTTCGCTGTTAATTGGTCGATTAGTATCGCCAGATCCCTCTGTTTACTAGCTGCCTCTTCCTGAACACTTCCGGCAAAATGCCTCCGCCGATACTCCTCTAAATTCACCAATTCAATCTGGATTATGCTCCACGTCATATGTAAAGAAATCTGCAATAATTTTGCCTGTTCTACTACTTCCTGATCCAAGGGCAGCTGCCCTTCCAATACATGATATAAAAAATCATTGCGCTGACGGCGGGCAACCTCTTCCTCCACTACCTGCTTATAAATAGCCATTCCCGTTACAGTAGCAGCCTGTACCAATGCCCCCCAGTCTTCTTCCCGCATTCGATGGAAATCCTCCAATACAGCAATGTATCCAAGAATTTCATCATTAACCAAAACGGGTACCACCACCCAAGCCTGCTCGCCTTGTTTACTGAATAAAACTTCCACACGATCCGCTTTTTTCGTTTTGCGGATTTTATCAATAAAGCCTGTTCGTTCCAGATTATATAAATACTGATCCAGCGTTCTTCCAACATACGCCTTACGCTTGTGATTCTTGTGCTCCTTTTCCCAAAAAGCAAAAGAAAGCAAAGAAAAATTCTGATCCGCGACAATGATGGTATTGCCCATTAAATTTGCAATGGTTTGGGAAATTTGATGCAAATTCGCCCCGGAAAATACTACTTGCGTAAGCTGTCTTTGAATTTCCTGAGAACGTCTTAAGATCGCGCTCTGCTGCAGAAAAATCTGTTCTAATCCTTCTCTGATAATATTGGCA
>CAMKSY010000261.1 GCA_946415545.1 uncultured Pelosinus sp.
ATCATACATTGTATTAGACTCGGCATTATAAACCAGAAGTTTGTGGCTCATCCTGTCACCTGCAGCTGATCTGCCTTAATCCAGCCACGACTCCCGCCTATCAAAATCGGATAGGGCCTAGAAGCGTCTGGAATAATCCTCGAAACTGTTGTTGCTAAGTTGTTGGCAGTACCGGTAGGCTTATCTCCATAACTGCTGCTGAAATAGGTGCCATTTGCAATGACTGAAGCCCCTACACGCAATTCTGGGGCTGCTGATAGTGGCCTTGGCTGTTCTTCAATCTGAATGGCTCCGGTTGTAGACGCTTCTGGTTGCGGAAGCACAACTTTGATCGGAGCATAATTCCGATATTCTTTAAACTTTATTTTGTAATATACGTCGCCAGCTTCCCCGCCTTTTTCCGTAGTCTCAAAGTTATCTATCAACGCACTGATATTTGTATCATACATTCGACTACCCCTGGCATCGTACCGGCTTATCACAAGGTCACAAATTTCCTCGTTGTCCCGGGCCTCCAATATTGCCTCCACATAATCCCCGGGCTCTGTCCAGTCATGTCCATAAATAAGCGGATCGTCTTCGTCTCCCGGGAAATAAGATTCCCAGGATACCTCCATCAACGAAGGCAGCCTGGGAACAACAATTTCTCCTATATCTAATATGTTATAGGTTTTATGATCGGCGGGATATGAAACAGTGTACTCTTTAGGATTGACAGGAAACTCTATAGTATCTCCACCTATATCGACAATAAATTTATACTTATTTCTCATGAATCCTCCTATCCTATAGCAACATTGCTGCTGGAAGCATGTTGTGTGCCCAATATATCGCTTAAAGCCTTGAGCATCACATCTGTATTATCAGGCCCGGCACCACCATAGTTATTTTGATTTACGGTCGCATTAGTCTGCGGAACTGTAAGATTTACCAAGGCTACGTACTGCCGTTCTGACAAATCCCGGAGGAGCTTAATATTTTCATCGGCAATATTTACATCCTGCTCAATCTTGCCTACTTTTCCTACCTTACCGACATTACCAATGTCTCCCATTCCGGTAATGCCACCCTGGTCGCCTAATTTACCTGTGATACTTTCAAGGCTGAAATTCATATTGTCCATCTTTTTGCCAAGAGAAGCACCCAGATCTCCGCCCTTGCCCGCCGCTGTCCCGGTATCCAATTTTGCCATTCTCTTTATCGTGACAGCCTGCTCTCCAAATTCATCATCTACCCAACCACTTAATTGATTCCTGAAGCCCGATACGGCGCCGGACATGTTGGTTTTAAGTACAGCATCGATCGCATTGGCTACGGTTTCAACCATTCCAAGTATCGTATCCAACATACCTGTGAACAGACGCACTACTGATCCAACCGGATCATGCCAGACATTTGCAAAAAATTCCGCAAACACGGCAAATAGATTCCATAGATCAGCAACTAAGTTATAACCCACAGCATATATAAAACCGAATACAGTACCAACCTTCTGCCCTATCTGCTCAAAAGTCACACCGGCCTGCGTTAGTCCCAGTATCAGTGCCCCAACCAGTACTCCGATCAAGATAAATGGCCATGCCGCAGCTAACCACCCTGCAGCCGCTTTCAACCCAGAAGCCAATCCTACGGCACCTGCTATAGCAAAAGCAACACCTACCCCGATCAGGACAGGATATATATAATCCCAGTTTTCAACCACAAAACTCGCTCCTGAAGCTAACAGATCAATGGCGCCACCTGCTACATCAGCCAAAATCTCAATGGAGCCGATGATTCCCTCTATTGCTTTCTTCCCGATGTCACTATTTAAAAACTCATTCATTTTGGCCAGTACATCATCAAGGGCATAGACACCAGCATTTTTTATCATATTCCATGAGTCCGCCCAGGTCATAGGTATACTCTCAAATTGTTCATTGATCTTATCCGTGGCACTTAGCATGGCCTTTTTTACAATATCAGCTGTGATCTCGCCATCTGCTGCTAAACCTCTAATCTCACCTATAGGTTTACCTAAATAATCAGCAATTGTCTGTATTACGTTAGGGGCAGCTTCGAAAACAGCGTTTAGCTCCTCTCCACGTAGAACGCCAGACCCCAACGCCTGGGTTAGCTGCAGAGAAGCGGAAGCAATTTCTTGTTGACTGGCCCCGGCAATTTTGAACTGCTTGTTTAGGTTCTCAGCAAAAGCCAGGACCTCATCACTTCCTGAAAAGGCATCACCAGCCCTTTGCCCCAACTTAGCAACGACATCCGCCGTGGCAAGGTAGCTTGTTCTGGTTCTCTGGGCCGATTGATATATCTTTTCCTGGAGCAGCTCCGTTTCTTGGAGGCTGTTATTCAGGGATTCATTTCCCTGATTGCCTGCATCGGTTGCTGGAGGCTGAAAGCCTTTGTTCATAAGGTTTAATCTGGCAGTTGTCTGCGTCACTTCATCAGACAGGCCAAATAATTCCTTTCCCATCTTAAATCCAGCAGCTACCGCCACCACCTTTTTTATAGTTGATAGCAGATTTCCTGCTGAATCATTGGTTTCCTTTACCTTTTTATTGTGATTGTCCTGTTCCCTCGCCGCTTTTGAGGTATTGTTTACAATCTTGATCAGCTGTGCCTCCAGGCGGTCAAATCCGGAGGAAGAAATTTCATTAGTAGATTGCCCAATCTGTCTCATATTTGCTATGATTGCACCGGTAGCTCCACCAATGGACCGACGCATAGTCATTTCAGTTTTTGAGACGGATTGGTCAATGCGCTGCATTTGACCTACCGCAGAATTCCCAAGATCAAGAAATTTGGAAAAAGATGCGCTGAACTGGTCACTAAGTATAAACTCTTCTCTTATCTCTCCCATGGCTCCTCCTTTACTTCTTGGGTCGGCTATTAATTTCCTTAATTGCCATCTGCAGCATCAATATCTTTTCGTTTTGGGAAAGGTCTGCGATCTCACCGGGGAAGCGGCCGTGATTAACAAACATGTAATATGCTAATTGCACGTCCATGTCTCCCCCGTTTAGGAGTTTTTTGCCTCTTCCATTTTCTCCCTAGGATCTACCATATCATTTAATTCCAGGATCGCACTGGAAAGGCGACTATATTCGCCCACGCTCAGCATCTGGGAAGGAACGTCCAAAGGATCCTCCGTACCATAATACTTGCACATTTCTTGATCTCTAAAATCCGGCGCCTGGACACAAGCAAGAACCAGTCTCTTTGTATATAGGAGGTTATCCAGTCCCTCAACAGGTTTGCCATTTATATTCGACGTTTTCCTGCTCATATGTGCCAACTTTTCATTTTCTTTCTGGGTTATAGCCTTAATTACAAAAGGCACCGGATTGCCCTCATCGTCTTTAAATCGATCTGATACAATAACCTGTTTTGTTACGTCCGTCACTGGTGGCTGCAAAAATGCTTTTAATGCGCTCATAAAATCTCCTATTCTCCCAGCTGCGCCGGGGCTCCGAATGCGTTCAATATTTCTACGTTGGTAAAACTGAATGAAACGTCCATGCTCAGGTAATCCGCACTATCATCCAATATCGCGATGGGAAGTTTGCTAAGCTTGACATTATAAAGGGCTACAGTTTGAGCCCCCACCGTCGTTCCCTTGTCGTCGTTTGTAATCTGAATAGTAAAATAGGGCAGTTTACCTGTTTTTAAATAAGTCTTTAGCATATTAAGGAACTCCGGCGTCCCGTAATAAATTGTAAAGCTCCCTGTCAAAGTTACGCCCTTAGTTTTCTTCTGCACCAAATTAGTGCCCACTACGTTAAAATCCGCTTCCTGAAACTCGGCGTCGGCCTGCATCTTCTTTAAACCGAACATTTCTACATTTCGGCCATTAATCACAGCAAAGGCCCGGCCAGCCTTACCGTTTAAAGCATCCTGCTCTAATAAAAATGACATACTCTACCTCCTTGTTAATCTGTAAGGGTTGCTGTGATGTAAATCTTTTCAACAGCTGCCACCGGCTGGATCGCCAACGTTATTACCACCGCATTGATCGCCTCTCCAGCTTCCACCACTACATCATCTGCAACAAAGTTCTGAATACCTCCGTTTGCCTGGATCTCATTTAAGTATCCAACGATCCAAGCCTTTAGCAGGTCCCTTCCGGCTGCATTGTTTGAGATTTTACCTATGTAATTCTGTGAAAAGTTCTTGTAAACGTCGTTCGCAATGGTGTCTAAGATGCGGATCACCTGGTTAAAGCTGAACGCCTCGCCCTTATCCGAGGTATAAGTTGTAAGGGTGTTGATATCAGAAACCACTTTCACACTTCCGAACTCTTCGAAAAATACGATCTGTCCTTTACCCAGTGCCTCATCAATCTCAGCAGCTGTCAGACGGGGAGAAACATTCACGGCATTAGGATACTGTGCATATACCAGGGATTCACTGTAATTCGCTCCGGCTTCTGCTCCGCCAACCCACCAAGCCGCCTGCTGAGGGGTGAGTGTGGTTCCATCTGACAGTACCACTCCATTCCTTACTGAAATGACAGCATCAGAATCGCTCTCAACGCTCGCCATAACAGCCTGACACTTCTTACCCAGGTTATCCCGCATCCGTTTAATGAAGGCCACATAAGCAGCCTGTACAGTGCTGTCAGAGCCATCATAGATCAGTATGTTAAAGGTGTGGGGCTCTAAGGCGGTCAAAAATGTAGAATAGGCCGCATTGTTTATGGTTCCGTCTACGCCTCCTGAAAGGGCTGTTCCTGCACTGGCTGCTAGATCTCCGGTTCCTGAAAATACAGCCCAGTCATTGCCCTTCAAATCCGCAATGGCCTTACCGGTCTGTGTGTCTTTTACGGCTCCGTCAACAATGGTCTGTACGGTGAAGCTCCCCTCATTATCCGGATCAGCAATAATGGAAACTGAGATATCATTACCCCTTACGCCGTTGTACTTTGCAGTGATCGTAAGCGGCGTAATAGTTGCTTTTGCCTTTGCTGAACCAGTTGTGGCTGGTCGGTATAACATGACCTTAACAGGCCCTCTTGTGTGTCCACTGCCTTTAAAAATCTCTCTTAAAAATAACGTCTTGCTATTTGTAGAATCATATCCGATGAATGGGACAATATCATCACCAACATTAATCGTCATGAGCACCTCTTCCGGGCCCCAGGACAACGGCTCACAAATCGCAACAACACCACGATCTCCTACACTGACGCCCCGTGTCATGTTTGACTTAACATTGATATATACGCCCGGTTGCTTTTTGTTTTGACTGGTCCATGTTCCTCCGGCCATCTATTTCCCCTCCTTCTTTCCAAAAAACTTATCTAATATTTTTTTCGCTTCTTCCGTGGTATACTCCGGATCAGGGAGCAACGCCCTGGCAAAATCCTGCTGATAGCTTGCAAACGCTTTACTCTTAAGCAGGGACTCTGTTTTATACTTAACTGGCATATTCCTAATTGACATCCTGTTTTATACCTCCTTCATAGGATTCTACTTCTTTAATCGTGGGTGTGTTGTCCGGGTAAGAAACAATTGCCTTAACAGTGAACTGATAATGCAGTTCACCATCGTCAATCTTCCATTCCCGGTCATAGGTTCGTAGCTTTCCGTCCCCATAGGAAATGAATTCCAGAGCATAGTCCAGCTGATCCGCAACATACACTAGCTGATCATGCGCATCCGGATCGTTTCTTTCAACCAGATACACCACATCAATTCCGATATTCCGCACATAACGGCGACCTACCCGATTTTCTGTTTCGGTCGGCATGAAGAATATAAAAAAGCAAGGAACTTCTGTCCCTTGCTGATTTGGATTACTATATACTGAAATATCCGGATAACTTTCTTTCAAAGCTCCACCTATGAAATCTATTAACTTTTCAAGTGTAAATTTCATTTGAAATTCTCCTTCACTCGCTTATCAAGT
>CAMKSY010000262.1 GCA_946415545.1 uncultured Pelosinus sp.
GGATACAACTGCTTAACTCTCAGGAAATACTGACTTATGAAGAGCTGCTGCGTATTATTACCGTCCTTGGTCAGCACGGTATCAGCAAGATTCGGATTACGGGAGGAGAACCGCTGCTGCGCAGTGGTATTGTTGATCTTCTTAGCCGTATACGCAAGATTGATACTGTTCAGGATCTTTCTATGACGACAAATGGCAGTTTGTTAAGTCAGAATCATATGGCCAGGAGATTAAAACAAGCTGGCTTGGATCGCATTAATATCAGTATGGATACCACCAATTCTATGCGTTTTGCCTATATTACTGGTCAAGGGCAACTGCAGCAGGTACTTGCTGGTATAAAGAGTGCATTAGAAGCTGGTCTGGATCCTGTTAAAATCAACGTTGTAGTGACAGATGCGTTATCAGATTCCGATATTGCCTACTTTATGAATCAAGTATATCAATTTCCTATTGCCATTCGTTTTATTGAATATATGCCCATTGGTGAGAAAATCATGGGACAAAAGGCTAGCATTGCTATGGTAAAAAACAGAATTGAGCTGCAAGGGCAGGGAACATTAGAGCCTGTTATGCACATTGAAGGAAATGGACCAGCCAGATATTATCGGCTGCCAGGTGCGCAAGGTATGTTTGGTTTTATTACGCCGGTTTCGGAGCATTTTTGCCATAGCTGTAATCGCGTTCGTTTGACTGCCGATGGGAAAATTAAGTCCTGCTTATTGTCGAATCATGAAGTAGATCTAAAATCTTTATTACGCAGGGGATGTGATGATGAGGAAATCTATGGATTATTTTCCAAAGCCTTAGAAGTTAAAGAATTGCAGCATTCTTTAGGCTGTGAGGGGCAGTCCTCAGTGAGGCGTCCGATGGTTCGTGTTGGTGGTTAGAAATGATCAATGAAGATAAAGACTTAGGAGGTAAAAATATGAATGACTTTGTAATAGCAGATCCTGGGAAATGTATTGGCTGCCGTACGTGTGAAGTTGCTTGCGTAATGGCGCATCAGCAAGAGCAAGCTCTTGAGAAACTGACTGTCGAAAATTTTTCTCCAAGGCTAAGGGTTGTAAAAACTGCAAAAGTGACGACGCCGATTCAATGCCACCAGTGTGAAGATGCACCCTGTGCTAAGGCTTGTGCTGCTCAAGCAATCGTGCAGCAAGATCAGTCAGTACAAGTAATTCAAGGAAAATGCATCGGGTGTAAGGCGTGTTTAATAGCCTGTCCTTATGGAGCGATGGATTTGGTGCTCACTGCGGCGCCTGCACAAGGTGAAAGTAAAGTGGAGGCACTAAAATGCGACCTTTGCCGCAAACAAGATGGGGGCCCCTCCTGTATTAAGGTTTGCCCAACAAAGGCTCTCTATGAGGTTCGTGGTTCGAAAATGGTGGAACAGATGCAAAATAGACGCAAACGAGCGGCTCTTGGAGTAATGAGCAGTAGATAAATATGAAAAGAATGGAGGGTGTCAAATGGCTAATAAAGTCTTAACGATATGTCCTTATTGCGGCAGTGGCTGTCAAATCTATTTAACGGTAAAAGATGGAGAGGTTATAGGTGCTGAGCCTGGAAATGGCCGTACAAATGAAAGTGAATTATGTTTAAAGGGATATTATGGATGGGATTTTCTTAAGAATTCTAAACGGCTTACTGCCCGCTTAATGAAACCGCTGCTAAGGCGCAGCCGTACCGATGAATTTGAAGAAGTATCCTGGGAAGAAGCAATTGATTTTGCTGCAACCAGATTGCAGGAAATTAAAGAAAAGTATGGCCCCGATGCAATTATGGCTACGGGATCAGCTCGTGGTCCCGGAAATGAGGCCAATTATGTTATGCAGAAATTTGTAAGGGCAGCCTTGGGAACAAATAATATTGACCATTGTGCCCGGGTCTGTCATGGATCGTCGGTGTCAGGTCTGCAGGCTACCTTAGGAAATGGGGCAATGTCCAATTCCATTCCGGAAATTGAAGATACAAAATGCGTCTTTATTTTTGGCTATAATGCGGCAGAATCCCATCCAATTGTTGCGCGCCGCATTGTTAAAGCAAAGGAAAAAGGGGCAAAAGTGATTGTTACCGATCCTCGCTTTACGGAGCAGGCTAAAATTGCCGATTTATGGCTGCCTATTAAGAATGGTACGAATATGGCTCTTGTAAATGCCTTCGGAAATGTCTTAATTCAAGAAGGTTTATACAACAAGCAGTATGTAGAAAATTTTACAGAGGGTTTTGCAGAATACAAAAAGAATGTCGCAAAATATACGCCGGAATATGCTGAAAGTATTACAGGAATACCTGCGAAGGATATCCGAGAGGCTATACGAACCTATGCTAAAGCTCCTAGTGCGACCATTCTCTGGGGAATGGGAGTTACTCAATTTGGTCAAGCCGTCGATGTTGTTAAAGGTTTGTCTTCCCTAGCCTTGCTGACAGGAAATTTAGGACGTCCGAATGTAGGAGTAGGTCCAGTGCGAGGGCAGAATAACGTACAAGGGGCCTGTGATCATGGGGCACTGCCGAACTTATTTCCGGGTTACCAATCCGTGGAAGATGATGCAATACGAGGTAAATTTGAAAAATCTTGGGGCGTGACCTTACCTTCAAAGCCTGGATACCGCCTGACAGAAGTCCCTCATTTGGCAAAAGAAGGAAAAGTAAAGGCATATTATATTTTTGGTGAAGATCCTGTACAAAGCGATCCTGATGCAGCAGGCGTTAGAGAAGCATTAGCCAGTATGGAACTTGTTATCGTTCAGGATATATTTATGAATAAAACGGCACTGCATGCAGATGTTATTTTTCCAGCTACCTCTTGGGGAGAGCATGAAGGCGTTTATTCTTCAGCAGATCGTGGATTTCAGAAATTCAATAAGGCAATCGAACCGAAAGGCGATGTAAAGCCGGATTGGGAAATCATTTCCTTGATGTCTACCGCTATGGGATATCCTATGAAATATAGTAAGTCAGAAGAGATTTGGGAAGAGCTAAGAACGCTGTGTCCTATTTATGCTGGAGTTACCTATAAGCGGCTGGAGGAGCTGGGAAGCATCCAATGGCCTTGTACCAGTGAAGATTCTGTGGGGACAAAATATCTATATGAGGGTAATAGGTTTGACACTCCAAGCGGAAAAGGACTTCTCTTTGCATCGGAATACCGCTCACCGAAAGAAATGCCTGACAAGAAATATCCATTGGTGTTATGCACGGTAAGAGAAATTGGTCATTATTCAGTTCGAACCATGACAGGTAATTGCGCTGCCTTACAGGTTCTGGCGGATGAGCCAGGTTATATACAAATGAGTCCTGAGGATCTTACAGCATTGAATATTAAAGATCAGGAGCTGGTGTGGGTATCATCAAGGCGTGGGAAAGTTATGGCAAGAGCACTTTCTACTGAGCGGGTAAATACAGGTGCTGTGTATATGACCTATCACTGGTGGATTGGTGCTTGTAATGAACTAACAATTGACCATCTTGATCCGATCTCATTTACGCCAGAGTATAAATATTGTGCTGTAAAAGTGGAACCTATTGAAGACCAGGATTGGGCAGAAGGTTATGTACAAAGTGAATATAGTAAACTAAAGAAAAAAATGTTTTGTTAATTTTATAAAAAAATGGGCGTCGCAAATATTGCTGACGCCATTTTTTTATAGACTTTTACTCTACCCTAGATTTTACCATTGAAGCAATTCCTAGTTAATAGCAGGTTTTTGTTGAAAAAAGCAGAATAGTGTTTCTAAATAATATGATTCTTGGAAGGAGGATCTGATTCAATGCGATTTTTGCATAAATTTACAATATTACTCTGCTCATTAGTTATTATTAGCAGTTTTATTCAATTTATTGCTTTTGATCGATTTTTCCTTACAAATACTAGTTCTTTATTATTGGCCACCAACGAAAAAGCTGCAAATAATCTTAGTGAGCAGCTACTAGCTTATTTTAAAAATATTGAGGATTCCATGGCAAGCATTGCATCTGACCCTGCTCTTAGAAAGGATAAAGAGCTTTTGGATAAAATAAATGCAGTAATCCCCGAAGTCAATACGATATTGATCATTGATAAAGAAGGGAATGTTGCGGTTTCGAGTCAGCCTGAAAAGGCATCGGGAGTAAATTTAGCACAACGAGATTACTTTCAGCACGGAATAAGGGGAGAGACATATATCAGCGGCGTTTATAAAAGTGCTCAAGGTCGTGATGTTGTTGCGATTTCTTCTCCTATTATTGAAGATGGCGCTGTTGTCGGTGTCGTTATAGGGACTGTTTGGCTGTACGATAATAAGCTGGCAATGATATTTGGTAATAAATCCTTTGGCCGAAACGGGTATATTGCGATTACTGATCAGCAAGGGATTGTAGTATATCATTCAGATCCGGAGCGCATTGGTAAGAAAGGAGGAATCATTGAACGTTTACAAGGTAGGACAGGTTCGGCTATTTTGAAGAATTATACTGAAACTGAAAATTATATCGGATACAGCAAGGTTCCTCAATTGGATTGGTATGTTATTGTGGGTACACCTACCGCCGAGGTAACACAGTATCGTAACATGATGATTTACCAGATATTAGCCGTATCAATATTTACGATTTTTATAGTTGTCATGATTGGCACTTATACGGTGCGTCGATATATGAAACCTTTTGAGACATTAATAGAAGCTTTTGGCTCTGTCAGGACAGGAAACTATAAGAAGATTGCCTTAACTGGTTATGCCACTGAATTCGGTGAAATGATTCAAAGTTATAATGACACAATTCGAAAATTAGAAGAAGTTCATAGTACCTTAAAAGGAGCGGCAGATCTTGACGCATTGACTGGAGCTTATAATCGCAGATCTTTTGATAAGATAGTAGAATTGCTGCGAGGAGAGCTGCAATCTGGATCTCTTACTACATTAGGCGTTATGCTACTGGATCTGGATAATTTTAAGAAGCAAAACGATATTTCTGGTCATTTAGCTGGTGATGATATTTTAAAAGAATTTACGGTTATCGCACAATCTATTGTAGGAGTTCGATCCTTATTTCGGTTTGGTGGAGATGAATTTGCGATCATTTTACGGAACGTATCCGATACAATGGTTAGTACTTATGCCGAAGAAATACGTCAGCAGTGTGCTAAGAAATTAAGCGGCTGTACCGTAAGTATTGGTATCGCAGCGTATCCTAAAAATGGTGATTCCATAGATGCGTTGCTGGATTTTGCTGATAAAGCACTTTATATGAGTAAAGAAACTAGAAATAAAGTAACTGAGTATCCAGCTGGCAACTGATAAAGAAGAATTGAAAAGTGATATTCCGTAAGACAAGTAGAGCCTGTATAACGTACAATAACGATACGGATTGAGTAATCTATAGAAGTGCGGGAGAGGCTATGAAACATATATTCTTCTATCAAACCAATATTGGAGAAATTGGGATTGTGGCAAACAATGGTGCAATTACAAATTTGTTTATTAGAAAGGGACATATTTCTCAGGACGTTGTTGTAAAAGAAACAGCAGTAATAAAAGAAGCTGGAAAGCAGGTAATCGATTATCTTTCAGGAAAGCGTAATTTCTTTACGATTCCACTTGCTCCGGTAGGTACAGAATTTCAAAAGAAAGTTTGGAAAGTGCTGCAAGACATTCCCTTTGGTGAAACGCGAAGCTATAAGGATATCGCAAGGAGTATTGGTCAGCCAAAGGCTGCTCGTGCCATTGGCATGGCGAACAATTTAAATCCGATCCTGATCTTGATTCCATGCCATCGAGTCATAGGTGTAGATGGAAAATTGGTAGGTTATGCTGCCGGGCTCCAGGTTAAAGAATATCTTTTGGAGTTGGAGAAATAGT
>CAMKSY010000263.1 GCA_946415545.1 uncultured Pelosinus sp.
TGTATATGGCAATATGGCAAATTAAAATGGATTCTAGAGATTTCGAGCAATATCTTAAAAAACTATTGAATCGGGGCTTTATTCCTACCAATTACTTCTCTGCCAATGGATTTAATATAAAAAAAATGAGAGAGCTTGCCTTAGCCGGAAAGATGGACGCAATGCAATGTGTCGTTGGAAACTCCATCAGATGGTATTATTGCGAAGATCAAGCTGAGTTAGCTCGTCTTAGAGGAGAACTCTCGTAACAACAATAACTATTTCCTTAGATATTGAAAAGGCTGCCTGATGAGACAGCCTTTTCAATATCGTCTTATACATATTATTCCAAATCACAATCTATCATTAAAGGAAGCTCCCCTTCCATTGCCAATCTAAGACGATTTTCAACTTCGTACCAATTAATTAATTTCAACCATTCTTTCACATATTCCTCACGGTTATATTGATAATCAAGATAATATGCATGCTCCCACACATCAATGACCAAAATAGGAATCGATCCCCATTGAGTAAGATTTTGATGTTTTTCCGCAGTAAGCATCTCCAAGTGGCTCCATGCCGGGTTCCATACCAGTACTCCCCATCCAGATGCCTCTACTTTAATAGCTGCATTAACAAACTGATCGAGAAAAGCATCAAAGCTGCCAAAATATTTATTAATTTCTTTGACCGTACATCGTCCTGGCTCACTTTCAAATCCTGGCGGTGCCATAATTGTCCAGTACACACTATGCAAGATATGTCCAGAACCGTTAAAAGCCAACTCATTTTCCCAATATTTTATAAATGTAAAATTTTCTTTCTTTCTTGCATCTACTAAAGCCAATTCAGCTTTATTAAGACCATCTACATAGGACTTGTGGTGATGATCATGATGATACCGAAGTGTTGTAGAACTAATAATTGGTTCTAAGGCATCATATGGATAGGGCAATGGGGGTAACTTATGTTTTCCCGCCGGAGTATACATACGCAAGTCTGTATCAGACACGATTTTTCAACCTCCCCACTCAATCTCTTATCGCTGTCATATTATATTTCTATAATGAGAGGTGGGTGACAAAAATTAGTTAAAAATCTCTATATTTTTATTTTCGGCAAACGCTTGCCGATCAACTGCTTGCGGCGGTTCCTCAAACCATCCATATTTAATCAATAAACTTGCTCCATCCTCTGCATAAAGAGCGACTTCTGCCATTAATCTAGCATAATCAATTGCCAAATCATAACATTGGCTTGTCGAAATCGCTAAGCCATAATTACCTATACCCATTTGTATTAAAGCTGAAACATGAAATAGCATCAATTTTTCCGAAAAAGGCGACTGCGTTACTGTTGTAACTAAAGGTTCCATCGATGATCCTCCTGCCAGATCATCTAAACCGAGTCTTTTTGTAAATATTTCGATGTGCTTTTGTGCAATTTCTTTACCTCTTAAAAAATGAGATCGAATATCAGACGAAGAGGCGGTTTGCCAAAATCCTGTTATCATTGCTTTTCCCATAATATTCGTTTGAATGTTCATAAAAACATGCATAATCTCTACAGCTGTCAAAGGACGGCTTGCTCTAAATACATTCCCTAAGAAAGCTTGCTGTTTTGCAAATTCGACCTGCTTACTGGCTGGAATATATGGAGCTCTAACATAGATCCCCTTTTCTAACATCAGTGTAACAACTCTTTCGTTAAGCTCTATCGACTCTTGCAATGTCTGCCTGTAAAACTCTCTTATATCCTGACGCGAAGCTGTGCTTAATGCCAGACCATAAGCAGCCATACCTACTCGAGACATATTGTTGAGATAATGCAATGTGAAAATATCAGCAAACAGTCTTTGCACACTGGTATCTACATCTCCATTCGTAAAGCCAACAGGACTGGCAAACTGCTCTTTTTGGTACGTATTACGAATCCATGCGACATGATCTTGAGATAAAGCTAGAGCAAACTCTAGCAATGGGCGAATTTTTTCGTCCTCAACCTTTGCTAAAAAGTGAGTCAATACACACTTTGCTAAACTATCGCTTTGATACTGTGTCCACATAATTGCAATTTCTGCAGAAGTTAAACGGATATGGCTGATGTTAGTCATACATACACCCCATTTTTTATTTATTATAACCCTCATTCTTTAGTATTAATTACTGATTCAAAAAAATATAAAAAAGGGTTACACAACTTCTATACGATGAGGCGATGGAAGACTGCATGTCCCAATAGGGAATGCAAATTTATGATACTTTTTTAAGAAGACTTACAAATAGATCAACAACTAATGGATGATAATCAAGTCCTTTGCCAGTTCGTATTCGGTCAATTGCCTCGGCGGGAGTAAGACAATTCCTTTGGTAAATACCACTTGTTACTCGATCAAATGCATTTGCTACGCTGACAATGCATGCATTGATATTAATTTCATTTTCTTTGATTCCATAAGGATACCCACCGCCCGAATATTTTTCATGATGCTGCTGTACCGTTAAATAAATGCCCAAAGGTAATTTATCAGCTGCCAACAGATCAGCTCCAATGCGCGGGTGCTGCTGGTATAGCATCTCCTGCCCATCACCCATTCTTGAAACCTCTCTTAAAACATCTGGTGGTAATAACATTTTTCCTATATCATGAAGTAGTGCACCTATAGAAACTTCTTGCAATGACGCTTTAGGAAGTTGCATCTTTTCTGCAATCGCAACCGACAGTATAGCAACATTTATAGAATGAGAATATGTTGCACTCTGTCCTTGGGATAATGCTTTAAGATTATTTCCTAAAAAAGAATCATTTCGCATTTCCTTTAACAGAATATTCAAGTACTTAGAAGCATTCATTACACTTTCAAAATTGAAGTTCTCAAATTTTTTATCAATTTTCTCAGGAACTTTAAACGGACTATTCTTATAATCAACAGGTAAATTATCTATAGTTTTACCCGGATTTTGGTCAGATATTTGAAATGGAATTCTTCTAATTTTAAGCTTCTGGATCATATTATCAGTCATTGGCGCACCTTCTACTAATAACAATCGACCAAATTTATCAGTAACATTATGAGTAAGGTAACCTACAATACGTATTTTAGGTTCTGTATTATCATACACAACGATTTCCTCCATTATTTCCTTATAGTCAGAACTTTACAAAATTGCTTTAATAATCTATAATCCATAATTCATCTTACATAATCTTTATGTAAGTCAAATTGTAAAGTTGCATCAAAGTTGCATCGAATATTATTAATGTTGCAATGATCTATCCTTTTAAAAATCCCATAATTAGAAAATCTTTCTAACTCTTATTATTATAGTTATTATATAAGTTAATTTTAGCACCGTCAATGCCTTTAATAAACTTTTGAGTTATTTTTAACACTTTTCCATAGAATATACAGTATGAAAGGAGTTGGAAACAATGCCTAATTTCAAAGACCAAATCAATCAATTATGGGAAGAAGCAAAAGATCGAGACTACCAGACGACTCAAGAAGAATTCGCAACTCTATTAGGAGCAACAAAAAATCAACTAAAAGGCTGGTTACGCGGATCTGGCGAACCCAGCACTGAGTTGATCAAAAAGATTGCACAAGTTTGCAACGTTTCAGTAGATTGGTTAGTAGGAAATTATGAAGCCAATGTGACAGCCTCACACTCTTATGATGAAAAAATTAAGAACCTTCCGCCTGAGATGAAACGCATAATTGATTTTATCATTACCTCATACGAGAAATCGTAAAATCGATTTACATTGCCTCATCTTGATTTCTTGGCAATTAGATAATTGGCACTTGTATCTTTATACTGATCATCTAATAATAGTTGTATTTTGCGTTAACATTATATCTCTTTATCACCCAGCAATGAGAAGGTAAACCCTATTAGGCATCTTCTCAATTGTTAGGGTATTTTTTTAGTCAAGCCATTCTTCATTTCCTTATTTATAATAGACGGTTATGGACTGTATTCGCTGGATCATCATACCATTCAAAATAACGTTTTGCACATTCACGTCCAGATTGAATGAGAGCCTTCTTCTTTTCATCAGTTAAATGAAATTCCGTCGTTTTTACTTGGAGTGTATTGATATAAATCGTTCTATGCCAATCATCACTATGCAAGTGCTGATTTTGCTGACTATCCATGTAAATATCAACAAGATTCTTTGTAAACTCAATTAAATCTTTTATTTCTTTTCTGGCAGGTTCAATCAACTTATGAAACATGGCAATTTCACGACCAGAGTCCAAGCGAAATCCAAGGGTCTCTTTATTAAATACATACAAACTTGCATCTTCATCATTTTCTTTTAATTGCGTATTATAGTTCTTATAATATTCAGGTTCGTTAAAATGCTTATCGACATATTTCTCCCTATCGAATAATTTGATCGGATAATTATCAAGAATCCCACCATCTACATATACATCATTATACTCACCTCTTTTTGCCGCAAAGAGCAGTGGGATTGACATCGATATGCGAACAGCATCTGCTACACAAAGATTGGGCGTATGCTCTACAGAGAAGACTTCTGAGAGCTTGGTGGAAAGGTTGGTGCCAATAAAAAACATCTCTCTAAATTCAAATTCCTTTCCCGCTTCAGAGATCTCTTTAAAGGTGGCATTAGGATTCCCAATTTTAATTTGAATCAGATCACCTATCCAATTTCGAAAATAATCTCCTTTATACCAACCAAATTCTTTAAATAATCTTGTAGTATCCAGTGCAACCCCTAAAGAATCATCAAGTAATCTTGAAAAATCTAAACTTAATAAAATCTCTTCAATCTCTTCGAAGCTAAAATTCAAACCCATCAAAAGCCCCATAATAGCTCCTGCGGATGCACCACCGACGCGTTCAATCTTCGGCAGAATTTCTCTTTCCTGTAATACGCCAAGAGCTCCAATATACGCGATTCCCTTGACGCCTCCCCCTTCAAAAATAAAATTGCGGAACGGATACTCCAAAACAACACCTCCTTCAATATATCTAGCATATTAAATGAAGTGAGTATATATGCTTACAAATCAATCCATTCAATCGCAAAAAAAGAGGAGAGCGAATTCAATTCAGAATTCGCTCTCTTTTTATACCATCATATTGATGTAGATGAATGATTGTTTCCTAATGTTAAAAAATTCTTTTTAGCAAAATCAGTAAATTCTCCAATTACCATATCCACACCCTCCAGCTGTCGTAGACGATGATGAGCTTCTTGAGGACCAATGGCTATAATTTGACCAATATTAGCTCGTCTAGCAGCTTCAATGCCCGCATCTGCATCTTCAAAAACAATGCATTGTTCTGGAGACAAGCCTAGATTTTGAGCGGATTTTAAATAAATTTCTGGAAATGGTTTTCCCGGAAGCAAGCCGTCATCAAATACCACTTTATCAAAATCAAACCATTTTTCCAGTTGAAACACCTCAAAGTAGAAATTAACATTATTAATTTCTGAGCCGGTAGCAATCGTGCAAGCAATATTATTTTCAACCAGATAGTCAAGCAAATCACTAGCACCCGGTGCTAATTTAACATTAGAAGCATCCTTACGACATAAATCACGATAGATTACTTCTTTTTCCTGGCTTAGCTCTTCTCCTACTTCATCCGAAAGCTGCTTACCAGCTAAATACGACATGGTAACTTTATTAGGCCTGCCTAAAACAAAAGTAGCCATTTCATGATCACTGACTGGGTAACCTCTCAACTTTTCAGCCATAGCAATCCAGGCGCTGGTTTGCTTATCAGTATCCCAAAACAACGTTCCATTAAAATCAAATATTACTC
>CAMKSY010000264.1 GCA_946415545.1 uncultured Pelosinus sp.
GCAGGGGAATTTATTATGCAAGTCCTTTTGGCAGAAAATAATTTTGAACAACTTGCATTCCATTGGGCTCAGGGCGGTAAAATTCCTTGGGATTTACTCCATAGAGGGAAAAATGCTAAAAGGATATCCTTGCCCACTTATCCATTTAGCAGGGAGAGGTATTGGATTTTACATGAAGAGCAGAAATTTCAAGTAAAGTTGGATGAGAAAGAGCAGGCGTATGCAATTAACCCCAAGAGATCAATGCAGGAAAGAATCCAAGAATATGTTATACAATTTTTATCTCAAGAACTACATCTAGATAAAGATAGAATTAAGTTAAATAAGGATATTCAAAGCTATGGTGTAAATTCAATCATAAGTATGAAACTTTTACGTAATTTTGAGAAACACTTTCAAGTTAAAATCACAGGGCGAGAGTTACTAGAATATCGGACGATAACGTCGTTAGCATCTCAGCTTGCTTTAAAAATAGGAGAGTTGGATAATCAAGTAATAGTTAACAAAGAAGGACTAGGAACAAAGTTGCAAAAAGTGAGCGAATATAGAAACGATATAAAAAACGAATCATTGGAAAAATTCCGGCAAGGGATATTAACTCTGGAGGAAATTGAAAATCTGATAGATAAGGGGGAAGTGATTATATGAAGCGCAAAGAAGTACTTATTGCGTATAAAGAAGGAAAAATATCGACAACGGAATTGCAAGAACAACTTCGATCTATAAAACAACACTCCTATCAAAAGTCTCTTTCCGAAGGTCAAAAAGGCTTGTGGATGCTGCAGAAGATGTCACCAGGTATGAGTGCTTACAATATTCCTCTATGCTTTCATATCCATCAGAAGCTGGATATCGAGAAGTTTAAACAAGCCTGCAGTTTTGTTGTCAAACAGTATTCCATTTTAAGCAGTGCGATCGGAGAGGATAATGGGATACCGTATCAATTTGTACAGTCATCACAACCTCTTGCTTTTCAGCAACAAGTAAATTCGGCCATGGAAATTAATGACATTATCTATGAAATTAAGAAAAAAGCGAAAGAGCCATTTTCATTGGAAGGTGGTTCTTTAATGCGTATTTATATTTTAACCCGATCAGAACAAGAGCATATTGTACTCATTACCATTCATCATATTATCTTTGATGGAATTTCGATAATGCCTTTTATTACAACCTTATTCAATACTTATCAGGAGCTTGTTCAAGGAAAGACGCCAATAGCTATACCGTGTTCAGCAAGTTACAATGATTTTGTAGAATGGGAGCAGATGATGCTGAACAGTAAGGAGGGAGCGGAGCATCGTTCTTACTGGAAACAACAGTTATCAGGAACACTGCCGACCCTGCAACTTCCAACTGATCACTCCCGCTCTTCGATTCAAATCTTTGAGGGGCAAGTATATACAAGGTTGTTTTCGTCAGAATTGAGTGATCAAATAAAATCATTTGCTCAGAGTTTGCAGATCAATCTATCTGTTGTTTTTTTAGCAATCTTAAAAGTACTATTGTACCGGTATACAGGACAGGAAGATATTATTGTAGGAATGCCAACGGCAGGACGGCCACAGGATCGGTTTGACTCACTGATTGGTTATTTTGTAAATATGGTTGCAATACGAAGCCAAGGAGTAGGAAAACAACCCTTCTCAAGGTTTAGCCAGGAATTGCAGTTATCTATGGCTGACGCTTTAGATCATGCTGCCTACCCATTTCCCGCGGTTGTTCGGGAATTAAAAATACCTCGTACACTCATGAATTCACCAGTGTTTCAAGTAGCCTTTTTCTACCAAAACTATTTTCAATCCAGAAGTTTAAAAAAAATCATGGATAATTATCAAAATACAATTGCTATAGGATTTGTTGAAGATATACATCAAGAAGGTGAATATGAGTTTACATTGGAAGTTTTTGAACAGGAAGATGGATTCACAGTAAATATGAAATACAATCCTAGCTTATTTGATGCGTCGACTATCAAGCGTATGATGGGACATTATACAGAATTAGCAGAAAAAGTTACTAAGGAAGCAGACTTATCTTTGGGAGAATATTATTTAATGCCAAAAGAAGAGCAAGATACAGTACTCATTGACTGGAATGCAACTAAGGCAGACTATCCCAATGAGAAATGTTTTCATGAATTATTTGAAAATCAGGTTAAACGAACACCAAATGCTACTGCAGTTATCTATGAAGAAGAATCTCTTACTTATCAGGAATTGAATGATAAAAGTACTCAGTTGGCAATTTATCTACAAAAGCAAGGAGTAAATCCTGATTGCTTAGTCGGAATCTGTATGGAACGCTCATTGGAAATGATTGTGGGGCTATTAGGTATCCTTAAGGCAGGAGGGGCATATGTACCGCTAGATCCAGATTATCCAGCAGAGCGCTTATCTTATATGATCGCAGATAGTAAAACAATACTTGTCCTGACTCAATTAAGCTTGATGGACAAAATATCTCAGTTGATTGGAAATAGAGCCAAAATCATTGTTTTAGATAAAGATTGGGCGAAAATAGAAAATGAAGTAGCAAAGTGGGGAATACTTAAGCGAGAGGTGCACTCGGACCATTTGGCATATGTAATTTATACATCTGGCAGTACCGGGAAACCTAAGGGTGTAATGATTCCTCATAAAGCTCTAACAAACTTTCTTATTACAATGAGAGATAAACCTGGTTTAAGCTCACAAGATAAGCTGCTTGCTGTAACAACATACTGCTTTGATATCGCTGGTTTAGAATTATATTTACCTTTGCTTAGCGGCGCTCAATGTTATATCTGTAGTGCAGAAAAAATAAAAGATGTAGAAAAGTTGAAACGAGAAATTCATAGACTAAAACCAACCATTATGCAAGCCACGCCAGCCACATGGACGATGCTCTTTCATATTGGTTGGAAGAATGAAGAGAAAATAAAAATTCTCTGTGGAGGGGAAGCACTTACTGAAATATTAAAACAATATTTTATAGATACCAATAGTGAAGTGTGGAACATGTTTGGCCCAACCGAAACGACCATTTGGTCTACAATTCAACAGGTCAAGAAAGAAGAACCGATCACGATTGGTAAACCTATAGCCAATACGCAGATTTATGTTCTTGATCATAAGTTTAAACCTAATCCAATTGGTATTCCAGGCGAACTTTGTATTGCAGGCGATGGCTTGGCTCGGGGTTATTTAAATAACCCTGAACTTACAGCGGAAAAATTTATAGATAACCCTTTTCATACGGGAACAAAGCTCTATAAAACAGGGGACCTGGCTCGGTGGCTCCCTGACGGTAATATTGAGTTTATGGGACGTATTGATCAACAGGTGAAAATTAATGGATTTCGCATTGAATTGGGTGAAATAGAAAATCAACTCCGTACTCATTCCGAAATTCAAGAATGCATCGTTATTGTGAAAGAACACGAGTATGCTAAACAGCTTATTGCCTATTATGTTGCTCTTGCCCCAAATCAAGTCAAGATCGTAAGAAATGAAAAAACTCTTACACCGCACTCATTACGCGACTATTTAAGACGCAATTTACCCGAGTATATGATACCAGCATTTTTTATCCAATTGGATGAAATACCTTTAACACCAAATGGAAAAGTAGATCGAAAAGAGTTAATGAATCGTAAAGTTGTAATTAAAAGAGCAAAAGAAAAAAGCGTCCCTCTATCAAAAATTGAAGAAAAGGTATTAATGATATGGAAAAACATTCTAAGCATTAAGGATATAAGTATAGAAGATGGATTTTTTGACGTAGGAGGAGACTCGGTATTAGCAGTAGCAGTAGTAGAGAGAATTAAAAAAGATCTAGATTGTGAGTTTAGTGTTACATCATTGTTTAAATACTCGAATATTAAAGAGATTAGTGAGTATATTGCAAAGATGAAAAATAGGAATGATGTTTCTTACGGTGAATTGGAGCAACTACGATTTGTAGACACAGAGACAAAAGAAATAGATTATAAAAAGGAATATGGCAATAACTCTTATCCTGATTATTATCAAGACAGTCTAGCCATTATAGGGATTTCCTGTAATTTTCCCGGAGCAAATAATCATATGGAATTCTGGAATAATTTAAAGGAAGGCAAAGAAAGCGTAAAGTTCTTCTCTAAAGAAGAACTTCGCGAAATTGGTGTATCTGAGGAGATGATTCAGAACCCTGACTATGTTCCCAGTCAATCAACAATAGAAGGAAAAGAGTTATTTGATCCAGGATTTTTTAACATTTCCCCTCGAGATGCAGAGTTTATGGATCCTCAGTTAAGACTATTATTGCTTCACTCATGGAAAGCCATAGAAGACGCAGGTTATACTTCCAAACAGATAGAGGAAACGAGTGTATTTATGTCGGCAAGCAATAGCTTTTATCAAGCTTTATTGCTCCAAAATGAAATGGGTAGATCCGATCAATATGTGTCATGGCTTTTGGCTCAAGGTGGAACCATTCCAACTATGATTTCGCATAAATTGGGATTAAAAGGTCCCAGTTTTTTTGTGCATTCCAATTGTTCTTCATCATTAGTGGGATTATATTCGGCTTATCAAAGCTTGCAGTCTGGTGAAGCAAAGTATGCTTTAGTAGGTGCTTCGACAATACTTCCTTCGTCAAACATAGGATATATACATCAACCAGGATTAAATTTTTCAAGCGACGGTCATATTAAGGCATTTGATGCATCGGCAGATGGGATGGTTGGAGGTGAAGGAGTTGCAGTTATTGTACTGAAAAAAGCCTTAGATGCGATTACGGATGGTGACCCAATTTATGCTCTGCTAAGGGGAATTGGCGTCAATAATGATGGGGCGGATAAGGTAGGATTTTACGCCCCAAGTGTTAAAGGGCAAGGGGAAGTCATTCAAAAGGTATTAAATTCAACAAAAATTCATCCTAAATCAATTGGCTATATTGAGGCCCATGGAACTGGGACAAAGATAGGAGATCCTATAGAATTTGCTGCTTTGAATGATATCTATAAGCAATACACAATCAAAAGACAATATTGTGGAATTGGATCGGTTAAAACAAATATTGGACATTTGGATACAGCGGCAGGTTTAGCTGGGTGTATCAAGGTTGCACTAAGCTTATATCACAATCAAATACCGCCATCAATTAACTACAAAAAGTCAAATCCTAATATTGATATAAAAAACTCTCCGTTTTATGTTGTTGATAAACTAAGAGAATGGGAAGAAACATCGGGTCCCCATAGGGCTGCACTGAGTTCATTTGGTGTCGGCGGAACTAATACCCATGCAATTTTTGAACAGTATAAAAGTACTGGTAAATCAGAATCGAGTGGGCCAGATTATGGGAATAAGATTGTTTCCCACATAATCCCTTTATCGGCTAAAAATAATGAGCGTCTCAAAGTATATGCCCAACATCTCCTCAAATATTTAAAAATACATCAAGGCGTTCATGACAAGCGATATAGAGAGGCCAGGAAAATTAATAATCAAGTCCAGCAAGAGATAGTTGAATATCTTTCAATACTCCTTAATATTAACAAAGATGATATCGATTCTGATCAAAAATTTACGGAACAATCCATTGATTATATGAATCTTTTTAATGTTCATCAGTATCTACAAACTAAGTGGAACATAGATATTGATCTACAAATCATTACCCAATCTCAATCAATTGACGATTTAACAAATCAGTTAATGAAACAGTATCAAACAGATATTGAAAAATATCTTAAGGTTACAGAGAAAGCCGCAATTGAATCGATGACAAAACTGGATATTCGCCTGGCTGATTTAGCT
>CAMKSY010000265.1 GCA_946415545.1 uncultured Pelosinus sp.
CCCTTATTGCATGGAGATAATGCAATTGGGTTATGGATAAATTAAATAATTCTTGACTATTCGGAGTCTGTTCCTTATATTTTCGCATACATTCGCGCATGGAGTCTGATAAAACATTAATTGCTTTAACAATCACATCTTTAGTTGTCATAAACATATTCCTTTGCATATATAGTTAGTTTTATAAAACTAACTATATGCTATTTGCATCTAGATGTCAAGCTAGATACTTATCTATAGAACTATGCCAACTAGAATTATCCTGGGGTTTGCATCAAGGATCAATCGATCATCGTCATTGAAATCGAAAGGATGAAGACCGCTCTAGATTTTCAAAATAACAACGTCCTCCACCATCTTTCTTATCCTCTGCATTATGACTAAAGCAGTGTTGCCCGCAGCTCTTCACCTGACTTGGGAGATAACAAACTAAAGGGGATATCAAATACGGTAAAAGCGCCTATATTTCCGTTTTTGGCTAAACGAAAAGTCGCCCGGGCATAGGCTATGAGGACGCTGGATGTAAATTCAGGATTGCTGTCCAGTTTAAGGGCAAACTCCATAACATGATTGGTATTTGGACTGGTTGAACCAGTACGGAAGACAGAGCCACCATGGGGATAACCGGCATGCTCAGTTTGGAGTTCTTCTTCCGATATAAACGTGACATGAGTTTCATATCCTTCAAAATAATGGGGCATGGTCTTAATTTCTTTTGTAATGGCATCAAGATCTGCACCTGGCTTGGCTACAACATAGCATTCACGGGTATGGGCTGTGTTGGAACTGACCTCTAGACCTTCCCCTGCTCGCAGGGAGGCAATTACCTGCTCTTTAGGAACGGTATACTGCTTTGCATCTTTTACACCGGCAATGCGGCGGATGGCATCGGAATGACCTTGACTTACACCTTTGCCCCAAAAAGTCTGATTTCTACCGTCAGGCAAGACTGCGCTGGCTAGAAGTCGATTTAGTGAAAAAAGACCAGGGTCCCAGCCGACGGATATCGTTGCAACAGTCCTTGAATTCTTAGCAACCTTGTTCATCGAAGCAAAATAGTCATTAATCTTAGCATGGGTATCAAAGCTATCTACGGTATTAAAAAGCGCAGCAAACAACGGACCTTGCTCTACTAGGTCCGTTGCTGATCCACCACATAAAAGCATCACATCAATTTTGTCTTTATAGGCGGCAGCATCCTTTATGGCGAGGGCAGGTACACCACTTAATGTTCCTGGAAGGCTGCGGCGTGAAAAAACGGCCACAAGTTCCATATCTGGATTATTGCCAATCGCTAATTCCACACCTCTGCCCAGATTTCCATAACCTACAATACCAATACGTATTTTTTGCATTTTCAAGTACCTCCTATTATCAGGTATATTTTATCAGATAATCTGTCTCTTTAAATATTTCTGCCGCGAAGGCATCAAAAATAGTTATCGCTTCTCTTGTTCTGGATTTCGCAAATTTATGGGTGAGCTTATAACATATCCGGTCGGGGGGAGGATCACTCAATCGTTGAATGGTATACGTGTTAGCCGCCGCCGTAGATTGGGCAATAGATAATGGAACAATGGCCCATTGTTTTGGTGTTCGAAGAAGAGGTAAAACCATAGGGCCGTTGCTGACTTGAATATGAGATGACTGAAAGGGGTCCCACCATTTATTATGCCAGATCTGGTAAGCCGGAAACCATTCATGATACAATTCATCGCGAGGATCCAGCTGTTCGGGGTCAATATTGGGAGCCCCTAAATGCTCTGGCAAAGCCAATCGGACAACAACCATAGGCTCTGCAAAAAAGGGAGCCAATTCGACATTCTTTATGATTCGCTCGTGCAAAACAAAAGCAATATCGATCGTACGCTGTTCAATTAATGTATAAAGATCTGTTGAATTCTGAGTGTAGATATGTAGGCGCATAGCGGGGTGCTGTTGGATGATTTGCTGATAAATATTGGGCAGCACATGAGTATTTACGCTGTCAACTGCACCAATTGCTAATGACAGCCTGGTATGGGCTTTTAATGATTGCGTTTCTAATAACAATTGAATCCACTTTTCGGCAACTGGAATGAAATCTTCACCAGCAGGAGTAAGAGAAATGGTCTTTAATCCCTTTCCGCGTTCAATCAGAACCAGATCGAGTTCCTGCTCTAGGTTTTTGAGACGATGGCTCACGGAAGACTGAGATAGGTGAAGAATTTCAGCAGCCTTGGTTAAACTCTGATTCGAGACAACCGCTAAAAATGCTTGGATGTCATCAATATTCATTATTACCCCTTTAAGTAAATATTATTTTTTTGCATATTATTAATGAATTATATTCGTTTTACTTTAAGTATACGCACTGGCTATAATAAATTCAAGAGACTACACCTAATAAGGTTATGTAGAATAAGGAGGAAAAGCTATGCGAGCTTGCAGTTTCGTATGCACAGTTATTGTTTTGTTTTTATGCATAGACCAATTTTACAGCGGTCTAAATTGGTGGAGGCTTTTTATTGGCGGTTTTATGATTATTGCCGTATGGACAGATTGCGAACGTTGGCTGCGCTATAAGATAAGGCATAGATGGCATGGATAACATCTCGTTAAAAACGGAGGGAAACGTTTATGGAGCATATTAGCTTAGAAATGCTTAGCTTTCTATTAGGAGCAGGTTTTGTTGCTGCTTTTATTGATTCGGTAGTTGGCGGCGGCGGTTTAATCTCCATGCCGGCATTGCTGATGACAGGGCTTCCGCCCAGTGTTGTATTAGGGACTAATAAACTTGCCTCTATCTGCTGTTCCAGTACCAGCAGCATATCCTTTTTTCGTTCCGGTAAGATGGATCTTGGATTAGTGAAATATCTTTTTCCCTTATCCTTAATTGGCTCTATATTAGGAGCTTATACCGTACGACTGATTCCACCGGAATTCTTAAAACCATTAGTTATCGTTATGCTGTTTTTAGTAGCCATCTATACAATTTTCAAAAAGGATTGGGGGGAACAGTCTACTTATAAGGGCATTAGTAAAAGAGTGGGAATCTTAGGAGGTTGTGCAGCTTTCCTGCTAGGTTTTTATGATGGATTTTTTGGACCAGGAGCAGGATCCTTTCTAATCTTTGCATTCTTAATGCTGGGTTTTGATTTTGTGGTAGCTGCCGGAAATGCAAAAGCCTTGAACCTAGCGAGCAATCTTGGCGCAGTCTCAACCTTTCTGCTATTCGGCTCTGTGAATTATGTCTATGGTATCAGTATGGGAATTGCAATGATTTTTGGTGCAATTGCAGGTTCTCGGTTTGCAATTGCCAAAGGCACCTCATATATAAAACCACTATTCATTTCCATGACAACCTTGTTAATCGGCAAACAAATGTGGGATATCTTACACTAACGAATAATATCATGGAGGAAGGCACATGCCTTCCTCCATGATATTATTCGTTACCACTGACTATTGAACCATATAACCAATCGGATCCACCGCATTCCCATTTACCCTTACTTCATAATGGAGATGAGGGCCAGTACTTTTCCCTGTGCTGCCTACATAAGAAACGACTTGACCTTTTCTCACGTTTTGGCCGACACTTACAATAATACGGGAATTATGCCCATAAATAGTCGAAATGCCATTACCATGATCAATCTGCACTATATTACCATAGCCTCCAGCCGATCCACTCTGTATAACCAAACCATCAGCTGCTGCAACGACAGGTGCTCCCATACTGTTAGCAATATCCATTCCCGGATGCAATTCACTCCCTCCACCCATAGGCGAATTACGCCAGCCAAAGCCAGATGTAACTTCTCCGCTCGTTGGCCAGATAGAAGGTTTTGTGGCTAGCTGATCCGTATTTCTCGCCATGTTTTCAATACCTAAAACCTGCCCCTTGTCTCTATGAAGAATCGGCTCCGGTTCAGGGATTAAACGATTGCCGGCACTAATACTTTGATGATAGTTTGCAAAAAGAATTATCAAAAATATGCTACATACGCACATGGAGGAAACAATCCCTCGGACAGAGATAAATTTCATCCACTGTCTGCTTGCTTTTTGCGTATCATGAGCTTCATTTGGAATATGCATTACAATGTATCTCCTCCTTTAAATAAAGATGCCAGCCTATACTTCTGTAGCATAGTGACAATAATACTCAACCATTCTACCCTACATTATACCGGAAATCCATCCTTTTTTATTGTCCTATCCTGCAATTTCATTTACTTTTTTATCAAAACTTGACGTTAAAAGTGAAAAGTGAGAACATAGTAACTACTATATATCATTATTGGAGGAAACATAGGTGAAAAAATTTATCCAGCAATATCCTATTGCTGCTTTGTTAACCGTACTATCATTTACCGCTGCACTGCTGTTAGCCGCCAATTCTAATAACTTATTCCCATTTTCAATCTGGAATGAGCACAGAATTCCCCGAGAGCCAATTCACCTTACTGCCGTACCCTTAGGAAGCATTGATAAGCCTGTACAAATCATTCGTACAGGCTCCGTCGCACGTGCCACATCCACTCCTATTACGGCAGACTTCTCTGGTCTTTTGAGTGAACTATATGTCGCGGAAGGACAAGTAGTGAAAAAAGGTCAGCCTCTGCTTAAAATTCAGGCATCTTCAGCACCAGTCGTCGAGCAATCGACAGAAGCACCTTCAGAGCAAACCCAAAGCAATTATGATAATGCCCTAAAAGAATTTAATCGCTTACAAAGATTATTCGACTTAGGAGCGATCCCACGACGACAGTTGGATACTGCGGCCATTCTTTTGCAAGAAGCAAAAGACAATCTCTCCAGTACCCAAAATGCACCCCATCCATCCAGTACCATGATAAACGGTTCAACCACAATCAACGCCCCAATCGACGGTATTGTGACTGGCTTATCTTCTTCTGGAAAGGCGGTACAGGCTGGTCAGCAGCTGCTTTCCGTAGGAAGTGGTCAAGAGGTAGAAGTTGTTATTCCTCTAAATCAAAATGATCTGTATTTAGTTCATCTTGGTACACCGGCTGTGATTGAAGCATCTGAACAAAGGGTGGGAGGTCAGATTTCCAGAATCTATCCTCGAATTGAAGCAGAAGAGGTATCTGCCTATCTTGCTTATATGAAGCTTGCTGCGAACCCAAATGGCTTGCTTACATTTGGCATGTCTGTTACGGTTCATATCGATACAGGAAAAACAGCTCCTGTACCTGCAGTTCCTAACGCTTCAATATTTCAAGATGGTCAGGGGCGAAATCTCATCTACCTCGCTGTCAATGATAAAGCACTCCTGCAAGAAATCAGTATTGGAGAAACCATTGGCGATTTCACAGAACTTACCTCTGATCTTCCACAGCAAAGCATGATTATAACAAGCAATATGGAAGATATAAAAAGTGGTGATTCCATTACAGTAGCGCCACAAGATGCCAACTAATTTTTCTCATTTGTTCAGTTATCTGATTAGGCACTCATTGAAAGCAGCACACCGCTATCCTTCATACTCCTTTATATATAAATAGAACGTAGTTCCTGAGTCACCTGTACTAAAGTCCATCAAAGCATCATGCCTTTTTGCAATACTATAACATGTCGCAAGACCAAGACCAGTTCCTTTTTCCTTTGTAGTCAAAAATGGAGTTCCCAGTTTAGGCCGTATTTCTTCTGGTATCCCAGTTCCCTCATCTTGTACGGCAAATACGATCTTATCATTATTTTTGTATGCCCGAATGGTTAAAGTTCCACCTGATTCCATGGATTCAAAGGCATTACGTACCAGATTTAAGA
>CAMKSY010000266.1 GCA_946415545.1 uncultured Pelosinus sp.
GAAAAATACTCTCCTATAGGTTAATATATTCTGTTATTCTCAAGATATTCCAAATAATTTTTTTGTATTTTCACTCGTTGCTTTTGCCAAAACCTCTAGCTCAATACCACGTAAATTAGCAACCTGTTCAGCCACTAATTTTACATAAGCCGGCTCGTTACGTTTGCCACGATATGGCTGTGGTGTTAAATACGGGGAATCGGTTTCTACCAATAAATACTCCAACGGCACTTTAGTCACAATTTCCGGAAGCTTTGCTGCATTCTTAAAAGTAACAGGGCCAGCTATAGAAATATACAGCCCCATCTTTATGACTTCATTTGCCATCTCCAAACTCCCTGAAAAACAGTGCAATACACCTTTTAAGCCTTTGGCTTCTTTTTTTAAAATCTCCAACAGATCGCCATGAGCATCTCGATCGTGAATGATGAAAGGCATATTTGTTTGACGAGCTACATCAAGTTGACGAATAAAAACTGAACGTTGTACATCTCTTGGTGAAAGGTCATAATAATAATCTAGGCCAATCTCACCAATGGCAACGACCTTATCTAGAGCAGTCCAACGGACTAATTGTTCATAATCTGTATCTAAAGCATCTTGAGCATCATGAGGATGAATGCCGACAGCAGCATAAATACCTTCAAATTTTTCTGCCAGGGCAACAGAACGTGCTGAAGACTCCATCGAAGCTCCGACATTAATAACTCCTGTCACACCATTGTTGATCGCTCTTTGGATTACTTCTTCACGATCAATATCAAACTTTTCATCATCAATATGTGCATGAGAATCAAATAACATGATGAACACTCCTTACTTGTTATGTTAAGAAAAAATACAATATGCCCGCTTATTAACCGCAGAGGTACAAAGACATAGAGGAAAAAGAAATAATAGAGTTAGAAAATCCCTCCATGTAACGCACTCTGTGTCTCTGCGGTTCAATCATTCTTTCCTGGCACTCTTCCACGAAAACATATTCTTTTATCCTATTACATAAGAAAGCGCCTATAGCAGGCGCTTTTTTATGTAATCTTATTTCACCTTGCTGCCGGCAGGCATTCCGGGGACAGTGACTACTTTTAATTGATCATCACAAGAAGCTGCTAAAACCATGCCACGAGATTCGATACCGCGAATTTTCGCTGGCTTTAAATTAATAATCATAACTACATTCTGACCTACTAATTCTTCTGGTGTGTAATGCTTCGCAATCCCTGAAACAATAGTGCGCTGCTGGTTGCCTAAATCCACCGTCAATTTCAAAAGCTTATCAGCTTTCTCCACTTTTTCGGCTGCGAGTACGGTAACAACTCTAAGATCCATTTTTGCAAATTCATCAATACTAATTTCAGGGCTATTCATATCAGGTGCAGCCGCCGCTGGCTGCTGCTTTCCGTGGTCAGCCGCTTTCACTTCTACTGCAGCTTCAACAACCTTATCTTCAATACGTGGGAAGATTGGCTCAGGTTTCGATACCACAATACCTGAGGCAAGTTTCCCCCAGCCCTTAATATCCTCTAAGGTAATCGTTTTAAAATCAGTGGTTAACCCCAGCTGACCCCAAATTTTTGGTCCTGTCACTGGCATAAAAGGAGTAATCAAAATTGCTATAATACGCAGCGTCTCTGCCAAATTGTACAGCACCGTATTTAGGCGGGAGTGCTTCGCCTCATCCTTAGCCAATGCCCAGGGAGCCGTTTCATCAATATATTTATTGGTACGACTGATCAATGCCCAAACGACTTTGATTGCTGCATTAATATCCATAACATCCATAAATTTTTCATATTGAATTACGGTACTCTGTACCAATTGTGTCAACTGATGATCTAACTCTTCTACATCGCCAGCTGCTTTAATCACACCACCATTAAAGCGTCCAATCATGTTTAACGTCCTATGTAATAAGTTACCTAAGTCGTTTGCCAAATCAGCATTAATTCGATTAATCAGAGCTTCTCTGGAGAAATTCCCATCCATCCCCAAATTGATTTCTCTCAACAGGAAATACCGAATTGCATCTGGACCAAACTCTTCAATTAAGGCAACCGGATCAATTACATTACCTTTGGATTTGGACATTTTGTCACCTTCCATGATTAACCAGCCATGTCCATATACCTTTGCAGGTATTTCAAGATCCAAAGCCATTAAGATAATCGGCCAGATAATACTATGAAAACGTACAATTTCCTTTCCGACTAAATGAATATCAGCCGGCCAGAACTTGGCAAATTTCTCTCTATCATCAAGATAACCTGCAGCAGTAATATAATTAGTCAATGCATCAAACCATACATATACGACATGCTTAGTATCAAAGGGTACAGGAATTCCCCAGTCAAAGGTTGTACGAGAAACACAAAGGTCCTCCAATCCCCCCTTAATGAAATTCAGCATTTCATTACGGCGAGATACAGGCTGAATGAAATCAGGATTGCTTTCAATATGAGCAAGCAATCGGTCTTGATATTTAGACATGCGGAAGAAATAGCTTTCCTCCTGCACAATTTCCACTGGTCGTCCGCAGTCAGGGCACTTCCCCTCTTCAACCTGCCGCTCCATCCAGAAAGTCTCGCAAGGCGTACAATACCAGCCTTCATAAGCAGCTTTGTAAATATCACCTTTATCATAAATCTTTTGGAAAATAGCTTGTACAACATCATGATGACGCTGCTCTGTTGTACGGATAAAATCATCATGAGAAATATTTAATTTCTCCCATAATTGCTGAAAAGAATCAACAATCTTATCAACATAAGCAATCGGTGTCACATTTTGTTCTGCCGCTTTGCGCTGAATTTTTTGACCATGTTCATCTGATCCAGTGAGAAAAAGTACGTCTGATCCTGTCAGCCTTTTATATCTGGCAGCCGCATCAGCAATGGTCGTTGTGTAAGCATGACCAATATGTAAGCGATCACTCGGATAATAAATAGGTGTTGTAATATAAAATGGTTTCTTTTCCACGGTTGTAATAAGCCTCCCCATAATGTTAAATTGTATCAAAAGATGGTCTTTTTATTATTGTACCTCTCATAACTAAGCGTTTAAAAAGAATGTCATAATTCGACAAAAATAAAAATATCATACTTTTTTATTATTGTCCCTATTTTACCAAGAATATACACTTATGTCGAACTATTCTAGCGTTTTTGCACCATTCGTCTTTTTTTGACAATATTTTTTGTAATACCGTACAACATATTTACTGATATGGTAAAAATAGGTTGACAACCCCATTAGAATTTGGTATTATTTAGTTGGACATATTTTGTCGAATGTTGTTGAAATGAGAGGAGAATTAATTATAATGAAATCAACTGGTATTGTAAGAAAAGTGGACGAGCTTGGCAGGGTTGTAATTCCAATTGAATTGCGTCGCACACTCTCCATTGAAGAAAAAGACGCTCTAGAAATATATGTAGACAGCGACCGTATCATCTTACGCAAATATGAACCAGCATGTTCATGTGTTTTCTGTGGTAATGCAGATGAAGTAACTGTCTTTAAAAATAAAAATATCTGCAAAGAATGCTTAGATGCAATGGTAACAAAAGCTGTTTAAGAAGTTAAGAGGTTATAATATAGCCTCTTCTTTTTTTGCCTAAAAAACAGGAAAGGCTTTAAGCCATTACTCTATTTCCAATGTTGCCTGATAAACTTCTCGTTTAGGAAGACCTCGCTGTTGGGCAATTGCCTTAATGGCTTCTTTTTTGTTCACACCAGCTTCCATCATTTTGATAACAGCATCCTCAATAGAAAAAAGTTCTTCCTCCTCCTCACCTGATTCAAGATTCTGTTCACTTTTGTCCCCTCCCACAATAAGGGTAAACTCCCCTCTTGGATCATTTTCAGCGAAATGAATTGCTAAGCTTTCTATCGAACCACGAATAAACTCTTCAAATTTTTTAGTTAATTCGCGAGCTGCCACTGCGGGGCGATCACCAAAAGCACTCTTTAGTTCCGCTAATGTCTGTTTTATGCGATGAGGTGACTCGTAGAAAACCATTGTATAAGGGGATTTTGCAAAACTAGCCAATAATTCACGCCGCTTCTTCTTATTTTTTGGCAAAAATCCCAAAAGAAAATAAGGCTGTATCTAAACCGGAAGATACAAGCGCAGACAATGCCGCATTGGCACCAGGCAAAGGCACTACGCGAATACCTGCTTGTACCGCTAATTCCACCAAATCAGATCCTGGGTCAGAAATTCCCGGTAATCCAGCATCACTCACTACCGCTACATTTTCTCCAGCGATTAATCGCTCAATGATTTCCGGCCCTCTCGTAACTTTATTATGTTCATGATAACTAATCAGCCGGGTATGAATCTCAAAATGACTGAGCAGCTTCCTGGTATGACGCGTATCTTCTGCAGCAATCAATTCTACTTCATTTAATATTCGAACCGCTCGATACGTCATATCTTCTAAATTTCCAATGGGTGTTGCGCACAAATATAAGACACCAGCATTCTCCAGCAATATACTCACTTCCTTTTATAAGGCATTCGCCATTTATCTAGAAAAAAACAGGACGTAAACATAAATTTAATATTGTATCATAAACAATTAAAACACAAAGGCACAAAGCCGCTAATGCGGAAACACAAAGGAAACAAAGAGAGATGATAATAAAAATTCTTTGTGTCCTTTGTGTTTTTTGTGACCTTTGTGCTTCGTTTTATAATTCCTAAAGTCAATCACTTTATTATCGATATTCTTTGTAATATTCCGCGATTTCATCACTATAGCTGCCATCAGGCTTATAAATGACAAGAGGCGGCAAGATTGTAAGGCCCGGACTTGCTCCTTTAACTCCTTCTACTAATAACATGGTGGGCTTTTTATCGATACTGCTGTATACCAACTGCAACAACTTAGGTTCAATACCAGCTTGACTCATCGCAGTTAAAATTTCAGCCATACGTTCCGGTAAATGAACCATTGCGAAACGCCCACGACGATATTTCAGCAAATATCGTGCAGCGCCTACCACATCTTTTAAAGTCGCTGTAACCTCATGCTTGGCTTTAGCCACATTGTCATTCGGGCTCATATAACCACCACCCACCGGACGGTAAGGAGGATTCGACACTACCAAATCATACCCTTCTGATGGCAATAACTCTTTTATCTTACACAAGTCTCCTTGTATAATCTTCACTTTCTCATTTAACTGATTCAAGAGAACACTGCGTGCCGCCATGTCAGCCATAGCCTTGCTTAATTCTAAGCCAGTTACATGAGAGGCTCCCCTTGCCGTTAAAAGAAGGGCGATCACACCAGTTCCTGTTCCCAAATCCACGGCCTTAGCACCTGATCTCACAGTAGCAAAATGAGATAGCAGTATTGCATCTAAGGAAAAGCAAAATTCTCTTTCATGCTGAATCACTTTCAACTGACCGATCAGCAAGTCATCAATACGTTCTTCCTCGCCAATTACCACGGGATTACCCATTAAAATCCTTTTCCACTACTTCTTCCCATGGAATAATAACAGTATTACCATTTGTCAGCAGAACCGTTGCATTTTTCTTACCTTGATTCACAAATGTAACTCTTCCTTCTCCATCTACGGTTATGACTTCCCGACCGACCACTGGTGCAGGAATTTTTTTGCAGCAAGAAGCATAGGAGTCATTCTCATATTTTAAGCAGCACATCAATCGCCCGCATATACCAGAAATTTTGGTTGGATTTAATGAAAGCTTTTGATCTTTAGCCATTCTAATAG